>VFKY01000256.1 GCA_009885275.1 Verrucomicrobiota bacterium
CGCCCGTCGCTGATTACTTTATCATTTGCACCGCCACTTCCATGCCGCACCTCAGAGCGGTTCGCAATGAGATCAAAGATCGCCTCTGGGTGGAACATAAGAGACATCCTATTGCGGTCGATGAGAAGGCCGAGAGCCTTTGGTTCATCCTTCATTATGGCGACGTCATGGTGCATATCTTTCATCAGGACAAACGTGATTTCTATGCGCTTGAAGAACTCTGGGGCGACGCCCCACGCGTGGCTTGGGCTCCTGTCCGGGCACCGGGAATGATCGGCGCACCTGTTAGAAAAGCGGCAGCCAAGAAGGCTCCGGCCAAAAAGGTGACGAAGAAGAAAGCGCCCGCGAAGAAGGTCGCAGCGAAAAAAGCGCCAGTGAAGAAATCCGCCGGTAAGAAAGCATCGTAAGTGTAGAAGCGGTGCCTTGCCGCTTGAGCTGGGGACTATTCGAAGCATGGGGCGTGGACTTTAGTTCGCAGCTTTGTAGATTCGAATTTCTTGCGGACTAAAATTTAACAGGCCATGTTTTGTAGGGCGAGCGCTTCGCTCGCCTTATGGGGCTGGAGGATGGCGGGCGGAGCGCCCGCCCTACAAGATTTTTTGATAAATACTGCACTCATGAAAGTCGAAATCATTAACACCGGTACGGAACTCCTTATCGGAGACGTGATCAACACGAATGCCGCATGGCTCGGCCAACGTCTTGTGGAGCTTGGCTTGCGCGTCGAGCGATCCACTTGTGTGCCGGATGGCATGGCGATCGAAGACGCCTTGCGCGAAGCCTCCCAGCGTGTCGATGTCGTCATCGTGACCGGTGGTCTCGGGCCCACTTCCGATGATGTCTCGCGTGAAGCGGTTTCCGGTGTTTTTGAATTGCCGATGCATCTGGATGCTGGAGCGTTGCAGGCGCTGACCGAGTTTTTTGCCAAGCGTGGCAAAGGAGTAAGCGCGCCTAATCAACGTCAAGCCATGGTGCCAGAGGGGGCTGAGGTGATGCCAAATCCGCATGGCACCGCGCCTGGACTTTATCTGCGAGCCAACTTAGGGGCTAAAAAAGGACTGAACTGTGCCGTGTTCCTTCTCCCCGGACCGCCGCGCGAACTGAAGCCCATGATGAACGAGCAGGTGGAACCGCGTCTGCGTGCATTGTTGCCCAAGGGAGGCGATCACATCTGTCGTTACTTCAAATTCACCGGGATCGGCGAGTCGGATATGGCGCTGGCGTTGCAAGAGGGACTGGAAGCCATTTCGGGATTAGAGATCGGATACTGTCTTGGCAAAGGCGATGTTGATGTGCGTCTCTCTGGAACCGCGGCGGACATCGAACGCTCGGCAGTGCTCTGTCGGGAAAAGCTCGGTGAGTATCTTGTTTCCGATGATCGCCGACTCATTGAAGACGTGGTGATTGCCCAGCTTCAAGATAAGAAGGAATGGGTGGCCACGGCAGAGAGCTGCACTGGAGGATTCATTGCCAATCGCCTGACGAATGTGAGCGGGGCTTCCAAGGCTTTTGCGCATGGCTTTATCACTTATGCCAATGAAGCGAAGACGCAGCATCTTGGCGTGCCGGCGGAACTCATTGCGCAATATGGGGCTGTGAGTGAAGAAGTCGCCGCAGCGATGGCCGAAGGTTGCTTGCGAGTGAGTGGAGCGGATCACGCGATCGCGGTGACTGGAATAGCAGGACCAACGGGAGGCACAGTGGAAAAACCTACGGGTACCGTATTCATAGCGCTGGCTTCCAAAGGTGAGTCTGTGGCCGTGCGCCAACGCTGGTTTAACGGAGAGAGGGAGAGGTTTAAGATACTTACCAGTCAGACCGCATTGGACTTTTTACGACGCAGATTATGCGGGTATGCCTTGCCGAATGACTGAATGAGGGTAAATCTAGCTTCCTTCCGTCTGCTTTTCCATGGCAGGCGTATCCGCCAAACATGATTTTTCTGCGCAGAGTTCGTAATATTTCACCAGTCAGGCATGGTCTATCCATGGCTAGGGTGCTCCATTATGTTTGTGTGAGCATGCTCATGTGGGGGAATCTCTCTGCCGACGTCACGAAGAGTGCGGAAGAGAAAAAGAAGAGCAAGGAGACTGTTTCCATACCAGAAGTGCGTGATCTTTCAGTTCGATTTGTGGAAGGGCAATCTGTGGACATTGAACTGGACGCGGCGGTGGGTTCCGTTAAGCAGCCAGACTTTATCATTAGGCAACAACCCGCGAACGGGACTCTGACTAATTTGAGACCGCATCAAAAGGAATCCAATAAAGCCATCATCACTTACACCCATAAGGGAGTGGATATACCGTTGATGGATCGGTTCACCTATGCCTGTCGGATCGATGGTGGACCGATGTCCGCGCCTGCGGTGGTGACGCTTAGCGGACAGCGCATGGCACCGAAGCTCAATCTGTTGAATACCCCCAACTTCTCCAAGATTTTCGTGGGTGGCGAGAGTTCAGCTAAGATAATTCTCAAAAATGAGGGTACGGCGCCTTACTTCATGAATATTGCTTGGCCGGATGGATGGGTAGGGCCGGCGTCGATTGATGTGCCCATGGGTAAGACCATTGATATTCAAATTATCTTTCGCCCTAAAAGAGTAGGCGAGTTTCGATTTGAGGCTGAACTGCAAAAAGGGGTGGCATCGAGTAAATTAATTCTCTTTGGGGATTGTTTGCGACCTTTGACGGTAAGCCCTAGTAACATCACACTCACACTCGATACAAAAACTGGAATGCGCACGGGCTCGTTTTCACTTATCAACGGGCGTCCCGAGACCGTGGTGGTCACCTTGAAAATGCCGGCACGGCTCAGTGGTATCGCTGAGATGGAAATCCCCGCTCAGGGCAAGGTTGATGTCGCGGTGTCACTTGGGGCTCAGGATGTGGAAATCTATGCGGGTGAGATTGGAGTGGTCACCGGTACGACGGAGGAAAAGATTGGCGTGCAAGCAGCCCCCAAACCTGCGGAGTTACGTTTGGTGACCCCTGAAAATGGCGTGTTGGATTTCAGCATGATTGATCAACGCAAGAAAGTGGAGCGTGAGGTTATTTTGTTAAATGCCGGTGGTGAAGCGATGGTCGTCCAGTTGGAGTGCCAACAACCTTTTAGCATAGAAGCCAGTGGTCACGCGCTGCGTATTGAACCACTCCAGCAAAGAAGTGTGAAGGTGACCTTGAAATCAGAAACTTCCGGAAAGCTCGATCAGCAATTAAAAGTCATCGGCGGCACGAGCACGCTCAGCGTGAGAATGCTCGCTGAAGTAAAAGAGGCAAAGGGAACGACAGAACCGCGGCCCATCCCTATGCGAACAGGAGAGACAGTCGTCGCACCATTGGCACCGGTCATTCCGGCACCGGGAAACACTAACGACGATGTCACCGCAGCGGGACGAACCGCCATGCAATCCGCATTCCTTGCCTATCTCCAAATGGAGGGACTGCCGATCCCTAAGCAATTTATCAATCCCTACCTTGAGCGTGTGGCCAGTCTGGCACTCACGGAGCGCACTTCCTCATCGCTTACGCTGGCATGGAAAAAACCCGATATCGCTCCCGCAGGATGGATACTCGAAACGTCATCTCAAATCTATAGCCCTGCGCATGGTGTGTTCATTAAAGCATGGAATCGAGTCAACAACTGGAAGCCGGTGGAGGGAAGTGAGGTTAACAAAATAGCGGTACGACTTCATTCACTGAATCCCACCACGCAATATGAAATTCGCGTCATGGGGGTGGATCGCGAAGGTAAAGTGTCTGAACCGTCACCGCAGGCGCTATTTTCGACCGCGCAAGCATTCCGTATTCCATCATGGATTTCGCGGATCTTTTTGCTAGGGGCGCTGGGTCTTGTTATTTACGTTTTGTATCGTGTGCGTCGGGGCGACTTTCAGGAAGTTTGACCATGTAAAATAGCTTGGGGAACGACTTGCCCAAGAATGGTGGTCGACGAGCTATCTTACCCATGGATTAATGTTGGGAAAACGGGATGAAAGACAGGTCAAATCTCGTTGCATGATTCACGTATCTAAAGCTGAGTTGCGACTAAATCACTCACCCCGAAAACATTTTAAATTTGATCATGAGAATTGTTCGACTGTTATTATTTAATGCATGCCTGACCATAGCGATGGTTGGTTGTAATACGCTTTCGCCAAACTCATCCCATGTTCAATCACGGGCGAAACTAGATCTTAGTATCGAGACAATCGATAATGCTGAGAAACTTGTGAGAACAGCAGACCTCTTTCGCAAAGAAGATCGGAGTGTGGCTATAGTATATCGTTTGCGCGGAGCAGAAATTGCTTGGGGAAAATTGGAACAGCGTTCCGGTAGTGTGACGAACATGAGAGAGCTTACCTCCGATGAGCATAAGGCATTGGCGATACTCAAGCGCGTGGAGGAGCATCTAGCATTAGAGTTTCTTAACAAAGAGTCGCCCAAGCCTTATGAGTATGTTTTTTCTTATGCGGGGTATCGCTATCACGGCACAGTTGCAAAGCCAAATCGTCGAGGGTATTACGACATCAGTGAATTTACTGCCTTTAAGGCTGCTCATAAAGTGCCGCATAAGCTGTGCAAACGCTGCATCATCGATGAGGGAGTCGGGGAGCCATTGGCCGCTCATTGGGGGCAGCCTGCCGATAAAAAAATCAAACGTTTTGTGGCAACTCGCAGCTATGTCAGTCCGATCACCGCAGTCTTGAGCTTCTCGTCGAAAGCCAAGGCTGGCGCACCGAGAAATGTGACACTTAGTTTTGTGGATCCCACGGCCATTACGCGCATAAAAATGACAAATTGTGATTACCCCTTAGCGGCAAATTACACCGCGCCGATTGTGGAGAATACCAATGACATAAAAGAAATCAGAGTTGCTCTGATGGGGGTGTTCGATCCAAGGGCGAAAGATGCAAAGCTCATCATGACTGAGCCTTATGATCCTACACGTATTCCTGTCGTTTTGGTACACGGGCTATTTTCGCATCCCCGCATGTGGCGTGATGTGCTCAATGAGCTTCGTGCGGAACCTGATTTGCGCGGAAAGTATCAATACTGGTTGTTCTACTACCCCACAGGCTGGCCTATTCTCTATTCTGCAAATCGTCTGCGTGAAGAGATCTCCGCTGTCGAGAAAACCATGGGGCCGCAACGCAATATGATTTTTATAGGTCACAGCATGGGGGGACTCCTCTCAAGAGCACAAGTCATCAGTCCGGAGCGGAAAATTTGGGACACATTCATGAACGAAGATGCGGACAAAAAGATGGCAAGTTTAAGTGCAGATCATCTTGCTAAGAAAATGATGCTTTTCAAAGCCAATCCTAGCATTGGTCGTGTTGTTTTTATCTGCACGCCACAAAGAGGAAGTGAGATTGCCGATCTCTCTCTGGTGGGATTTATCACAAAGCTGATCAAGCTGCCCGTAAACATTGTTTCCGTAGCCATTGATTTGGGCAGTGAATATCAATCAAAGGGTGGCATGTCCAGTATCTCCCGTCTCTCACCAACAAATCCTCTTTATAAAAC
>VFKY01000153.1 GCA_009885275.1 Verrucomicrobiota bacterium
GTGAATAACGTCCCACTTACCACCATCAATGAGTAACCAGCGATCAATGTTTTGAGCTCCAGCCGTGGTGCCGCTACAGTTTTCGGCCTTGCCATTGGAGGCCATGGGGCGAAGCACGATCGACTCTTCAGCCAACGTCTTTTGCACGATAGGTGTGTAGCCGATGGAAATAGAATCGCCCAGCAGCAGGATGCGCTTTTTCGCCGGAGCATCCGCGGAGAAGGCTGCGGTGGAAACCAGACACAAGGATGACAAGGCAAGGAGATGGCGTTTCATGCGACGTGGAAACGTGGACGTGATCGTGATGCTTTCATGTATTTCTGAGTTAAAGCTCACACAAAGGCACGAAGGCACAAAGAAGTAGTTTTGTTGCGGAGGAGTTTATGGGAGCACTCATCACAGTTTGTTGAATGCAATGTCAGAAACCGATCTTAGTGCCTTTGTGCCTTCGTGTGAGAAAACAATCAGAGTTGCCGACTCATACTAAAGTATGGAAGAATAGTGAGAAATTTGGATACAGAGTGCGTTTTATCGTGCGCTTTATGAAATTTCTCTATTTTCAAATGTTCTTGATGTTGTTGCTGACACACGTCAGCATTTTTGCCGAAGTATCACCGAATGTGATACTCCTCGTGGTTGACGATCTCGGTTATGGCGAGCTTGGTTGTCAGGGTAATGCGGATTTGGCCACGCCGAACATTGATTCGATGGCGCTAAACGGAGTGCGGTTTACTCAGGGCTATGTCACCGCGCCCAATTGCAGTCCTTCACGGGCTGCGATGTTGACTGGACGCATGCAGACGCGTTTCGGATACGAGTTCAATCCTATCGGCGCGAAAAATGATGATCCGACCATTGGGCTTCCGTTGGATCAGCGCACGATTGCCAATGTCCTGCATGATGGTGGCTACACGACGGGATTACTCGGCAAATGGCATCTCGGGAGCTCTGCGGTGTTTCATCCGCAACGTCGCGGCTTTGATGAATTCTTTGGGTTTCTCCATGAAGGACATTACTATGTGCCGTCGCCGTGGCAGCATGTGACCACCATGCTGCGGCGAAAAGTTCTTCCCGGTGGAGGTGAGGGGAGATGGATGGGAGATCATCTCATCTACTCCACTCACATGAAAACTGATGAACCTGCTTACGACACCAACAATCCTCTTCTGCGCAGCAGTCAGCCCGTCATTGAGACGGAGAATCTTACCGATGCGCTTACCCGTGAGGCGGTGGATTTTATCGGACGGCACAAGGACAAACCGTTTTACTTGCATGTCGCCTACAATGCTGTGCATAGCCCCTTGCAAGGAGCTGAGAAATACATGCAAGGACTTGGACACGTCGAAGACATCCATCGTCGCATCTTTCTGGCCATGCTCGCCAATCTTGATGACAGCGTAGGTGTCATTCTCAAGAAATTGCGGGATGAAAAGATGGAGGAGAAAACATTGATCATCTTCATCAGCGACAACGGAGGACCAACTCGTGAAACCACCTCACGCAACGGCATTCTTCGTGGAGAAAAAGGCGATGTTTATGAAGGCGGCCTGCGTGTTCCCTTCATGATGCAGTGGAAGGGTGCCATACCCCAAGGAGCCCTGTTTCAAAATCCTGTGAGCGCGCTCGACATCCTGCCTACGATTGCTGCAGCAACCGGAACCCAAATCTCTAGAGATCTCGACGGTGTCAATTTGCTGCCCTACCTCACGGGCAAGAACTCTGAGCCGCCACATGAGTATCTTTTCTGGCGTCAAGGACAGCGCACCGCTCTGCGGAAAGGCGATTGGAAGCTCGTTCGCACGCCAAATGCCAAGGCGAAGGAGGCATGGCAACTCTATAATCTGTCTGACGACATGGAGGAAGCCTATGATCAGTCGGATAAACAGCCCGCTAAACTTGCGGAACTGAAAGCCATTTGGGGAAAACTTGATGCCGAGATGATGAAGCCGTTGTTTTAGTTGCCACTAAGGGTTCACACAAAGGCACGAAGACACAAAGTTTTTGGTATTCTGAATTATTCTTATTAATAGAAATTCTTTGTGCCTTCGTGTCTTTGTGTGAAAAAAAGTCAGAGTTGCTGTTGGCGTTTGCAATCATTTCACGCCAGAGTGTTTTTATCATGGAGATGAAAATTGAACAGATTGCCAGGGATGTGGTTGATGCCTCAGTGAAGCTGCACATGAGGCTGGGACCTGGGCTGTTGGAATCTGTATATGAAGTGCTCCTTTGTAAGGAGTTGCAAAAACGCGGTTACAATGTCGAAAGGCAAAAGCCGATCAAAATTGAATATGAAGGAACCCTATTTGACGAGGGGTTTCGGGCCGATCTCTGGATTGAAGACTGCTTTGTCGTAGAACTGAAATCTGTGGAAAAACTAGCGCCCGTCCATGGTAAACAACTGCTTACCTATCTGCGGCTGACCAATCAACGCCTTGGGCTTCTGATCAATTTCGGTGAAGAAGTTCTAAGAAAC
>VFKY01000398.1 GCA_009885275.1 Verrucomicrobiota bacterium
ACAAGGATATGGTGCAACTTATGTTCAAGCGAATACAAAGGGATCAGGAGAGGATTCTTGACAAATAGCCATAGAATTTTTTTGTCTGTCCCGTTGTAACGGTCTTTTACAATATCTCGTAAGCTTTCCAGAAGCCCTCCCGCTTCCATCAATTTTAATGTAACCGTTTCTTTTCCAGCGCCGTCATTTTCTGCTCTGATGAAAACCATGAAACACTCGCTCAATATTTTTGGCGTATTGCTGCCAGTGGCGCATTTCAGTTTCTCCCAAACAGTGACTCTCTGGCGCAACCAAGATCCGGAACGTGGGTCTAGCAATCGAAAAAAACCAGTATGGATGTCGCGTGCATGAGTATCAACATTGGTGCAACGGAATAAGAATATGACAAACTCCCAAAATGTTTCATTGCGCGGTCCAACTCTGTTTACCTCTGGCTTACAACACCTTGGCTTTTTAGCGTGTCTTTTCTTCGCTGCGGCTTCTGCCTGCGCTCTCACTCCAGCGGACTCAAGCGTCATTCTTTCCCCGTCAGGCGAACGGTGGTGCAAAATCACCCCGCCAGAATCCGTTGAGGTATTCGCCAATCCTCATATGGGCTGGCAGACGTTTCATCACTTTGCGGCTGAGGACAAGACGCTCGATGGGCTCCTTAGCGCCAGCGCTTATTTCCGGTTTTACTGGCGAGAGCTCGAACCAGTTGAAGGGCAGATCGACTTCAAACTCGTGGATGATCTTTTGGCACGAGCCCATCAGTCTGGTCAGAAGCTGGCCCTTGGCATTTGCCTCTGTGGCTCCGAGCAGTTCACGGACGTACCACAGTGGCTTGCGGCACAGGGGACCAAGGGCTTTACGTTCCGTTACGAGAGCGATCGGATTTTTTATCGGATCATCCTGCTCGCAATGCTTTCGCTCGGCGCACTGGTTCTGACCATCCGACTGTATGTTAAATTTTCAAAAACTAACCATCCAAAAATTCTTAGAGTACTGCTACGAAACAGCGGACTCAGCCTGCTTGCATTGATCGCTCTCGGCGTTTTTCTTTGGCCTCGCATCGGCCCAAAACACTGGGTTCCGGACTTTGCAGATCCCATTTTCCAAAAAGCCCATCAGCGTTTTATTCAAGCTTTGGGCAAGCATTTGGACCAGCATCCCGACTTCGACGTCATGGAAATTCGGTCAGTCGGGCTCTGGGGCGAGTGGCACATGAGTCACACCCCTAGAGTCGATACAGGACTCGACGTCGACTTGCCCGACCCAGAAATCCGCAAACAGATTGTCGATCTCTACTGTAAGGCCTTTCCTCACTCGGCCAAGATCATGCTCTTGAATGATCCGGCGACTCTATCTTACGCCATCAGCAAGGGTGCAGGCTGGCGAGCCGACTGCTTCGGGGATATGGGTGGAGATTCCAAGCAATG
>VFKY01000001.1 GCA_009885275.1 Verrucomicrobiota bacterium
CAGGCATCACCGTCTGGTTCATTGGCATCGTCGGTGAAACAATTGCGGATACTCAAATGCAGCGATTTAAATCAAACCCGTTAAACAAAGGAAAAGTGTGTTGTGTCGGGTTGTGGCGCTACTCTCGGCATCCCAACTACTTTTTTGAATCTGTAATTTGGTGGGGATTTTGGCTCTACGCCTGTAGCTCCCCCTGGGGATGGACCACCATCTATGCGCCCCTCCTAATCCTTCACTTTCTAGTGCGCGTAACGGGCATTCCTCTTACCGAAAAATGCGCAATCGCGAGCAAGGGTGCCGCTTATCTAGAATATCAGCAGACCACTTCTGCTTTCATTCCTTGGTTTACAAAAAATCCATCATGAACCTAATCGATACCCTCCTCGAAAAAGACTTACTACCCGATTGGCTTATCCGTTTTGGTATCAGGCGACGGCTTGCAGAAACGCTTCACGAGGTACGGCCAATTAGCATCGAGGCTCTTCAGGAAGCTAATCAAAAACACATTGAGGGTTTGAAAGTTAGTCCTTTGGCCGTTGCGACCACTGAAGCCAATGAGCAGCACTATGAGTTGCCAACAAAGTTCTTCCAACTCTGTCTCGGCAAGCATTTGAAATATAGCTCGGGATGGTGGGACGAATCAGCAAACACACTCGACACATCTGAAGCGGCCATGCTTAAACTAACGTGTGAGCGTGCAGACCTTCAGGACGGCCAGCGTATTCTCGAACTTGGTTGCGGCTGGGGATCTCTCTCACTTTGGATGGCCGAGCATTATCCTCAGGCCCAGATCACAAGTGTGTCCAATTCGCGAACTCAAAAAAAATTTATTGATGCGGAGGCTTCCAAGCGTGGCTTGAAAAACCTCACCATTCGCACTGCCAATATGATTCACTACACAGGCGAAGGCGACGGCATCTTTGATCGTGTCGTCTCAGTGGAGATGTTTGAGCACATGAAAAATTATCAATTATTGCTGCAACGCGTGGCCTCATGGCTAAAACCTGGCGGTAAACTGTTTGTCCATATCTTTACTCATCGCGATGTTGCCTATCATTTTGAAGTGCGTAATGAAGGCGATTGGATGGCCAAATATTTCTTCACAGGAGGACAGATGCCCTCTCATGATTTGTTGCTTCAATTTCAAAAAGATCTGCGAATCGAGACACAATGGGCTGTCAGCGGTTCTCATTACGAAAAAACTTCCAATGCCTGGCTGGCGAACATGGATGCCAATCGAGAGGCTATCACCCCAATTTTGAGAGACACATACGGTGCCGATCAAGTAACAAAATGGCGTGTGTACTGGCGTTGCTTTTATATGGCCTGTGCCGAATTATGGGGATATCAGGGCGGCGATACTTGGATTGTTTCGCACTATCGATTCGTAAAACCTCCAACAGAGGAATCATGAAACACTATCTCCTAACTTTCTCGTTTATAATTTTGACGATCCCGCCACCATGGTTGCAAGGCCAGTCATTAAGCGCATTGATGCAGGAGTCGGCCATTTTTGAGAAGCAACAAAAGACACAACAAGCACTCGATGCTCTTTTGTTAGCAGAAAAGATAGCGCCCACCAATGCTCAACTCATGGTGAGTATTGCCAAGCAAACCAGTTATCTCATGACAGAGGCTACCAATGATGCGGATAAACTCCGCCTTGGCAATCTGGCGCTGTCATATTCGGAAAAGGCCGTGAAACTCGATCCTAATCTCTGTGATGCGTACCTCAGTGTCGCGGTCTGTCAGGGTAAGCTTCTTCCATTAATGGGGGTCAAAGAAAGTATTCTTGCATCCAGAGCTATCAAGTCAGCGGTGGATCGTGCCCTAGTCATTGATCCCATGAATGATCTCGCCTGGCATATACTAGGGCGCTGGCATCAATTGCTCGCGGATGTCTCAGGGTTCAAAAAAACCATTGCTCAACTCGTCTATGGCAACATCCCTTCCGCTTCTAATGAAGAATCGGTCAAGTATTTAGAAAAAGCCATCGCCCTCAATCCTGAGAGACTCATGCATTATATCGAACTCGGAAGAACTTACGCACAAATGGGCCAGAGCGCTGAAGCGAGCAAATATATCAAAAAGGGATTGGCCATGCCTGATCGTGAAAAAGAAGATCCAGATACAAAAAAACGTGGGCGTGATACGCTCGATGAGTGTTGCTCTTAGTGGTATTGCCTAACCAAGGTGACTTTCTAATCAAAGACAATCAAACTACGCGCGACATCATCGCGTAATAGAGCCGTATAGGCTTCATTGATCTGATCGAGTGGATAGGTGCGCGTGACCAGTTCATCGAGCATGAGTTTACCCTCATTGTGCATGTCCATAAGCGTGATCAAATCAACTCGTGGTCGTGCCGTCCCATAGAGACTGCCCATAAGCGTTTTCTCGGCATAGACAAGTTGGTTCACATTGATTGGCGCACGCACATCAGCCCGCGAGATTCCTACCACCACGCACTTGCCACCCTTTTTTGTGGCATCAAATGCCTGAGCAATCGTCTCTCCTGAACCAATGGCTTCAAAGGTGAATTCCGCACCTTTGCCGCCTGTGATGTCCTTGATGGCTTGCACAGGATCAACTTCACGGGAATTCACCACATGAGTGGCACCGAAGCGACGCGCGTTCTCCAACTTCGCCGCATGTATATCCACGGCGATGATGTGACGCGCTCCGACTACACGCGCGCCCTGCACGACATTCAAGCCGATCCCGCCACAGCCAATGACGGCCACCGTTGATCCAAAACTGACTTTAGCGGCATTGATAACTGCGCCCACTCCTGTGATCACGCCACAACCAATTAAGGCGGCTTTTTCAAAAGAAAAGCTCTTGTTGATATTCACCACCGAAGCTTCGGGCATGGTACTGATGGATGAGAATGCCGACACGCCAGCGTAATGCCTGATGCCGTCTCCGGCTCCATTGCGAAATCTCAGCGTGCCATCCGGCATGGTACCCGTAAAACGCATGGCCGTGCCCATGTCACACAAAGCGGGACGACCATTCGCACAATACTCGCAACGACCACAAGAACCACGCCACATCAGAATAACATGATCACCAATTTCGACTGTATTCACGCCTTCACCAACGGCTAGGATCACGCCCGCCCCCTCATGCCCCAAGATAATCGGCATAGGCATCGACAAGTCACCACTCATGACATGATAATCGCTATGACAAACACCGGCAGCCTTCATGCGCACCGTGACTTCACCCGGTCCAGGTGGCAACACTTCCACTTCCTCAATACGCATGGGTTGACGAGCTTCATAGAGAACGGCGGCGGTGGCTTTCATGGATCGGTATATTGATGACTTTCAAGTGATGGACAAGTTTACATCAAGAGATCAGGCAACGGCATCAATCAGAGGGTTCGGCGTTGCGGTCATTTCTTGAGTTCCTCCAATTCAATTTGGAACACGCGCGGACTAACTGCCAATCCCTCCTCGAAGCAGGCGCGCGCCTCCTCGAGCCGTCCCACCTTCGCGTAGGCCCGACCCTGTGCGAGAAGAATTCTCTCCTGTCCGTGGCGCGACCAGTTCTTGAACTCCGGCCCCAACAGCTTCCGGATGCGCTCCGTGATTTCGATGGCCTGCTCCGCGTTCCCCGAAGCGGCGGCGGCAGCGAGCGAGAGTATCCCGACGTTGTTCGGCTCCAACTCGCGGGCTTTCTTGAACAGTTCGTCCTTTCGTCCTTTCAAGTCCGGCAAACTATCGCCGGCCACGGCCGCCAACGCGGCCTGAAAGGCAATGGTGAGCCCGTCGTCTTTCTTCAGTTCCAGCGCGCGCGCCAAGGTCTTTTGAGCCTTCAGGGCGGCTTCAGTCTCCCCAGCGCCGAAGACGCGGTAGAAGTAACCGATGCCCAGTTTGCGAACCGTCTTGAAGTCGCCGGGGTTGGCCGCCGCTTCCTTTTCGTTTTTGCCGATTTCCTCCTTGGTGGGCGTCCGACCAGGGGTGAAGTCGTGTTCATATCCGCCCAGGTTCCTAGGATTGACGGTCCCAATTTCGGGCGGCAGCGTTTGCGCAGAGACGCAAACAGCGAGCAGGGCTGTTGTGAGCGCAACTGCTAGCAGTTTCTTCATTTTGTTTTGGTGTGGTTTAGAGAATGCGCGTAGTGCCGCCTGACGATCAGCTCAGGG
>VFKY01000275.1 GCA_009885275.1 Verrucomicrobiota bacterium
ACTGGGAGGAACCGCTGTGGACAAGCCTGAGATTTACCGCGAAGCCTCTCCCATCTCCCATGTCGATGCCAGGAGCGCGCCATTTCTCATTTTTCATGGCAAAAGTGACGATGTCGTTCCGGTGGCTCAGAGTGAGTGGTTGCATGCCGCGTTGCAAAAATCTGGCGTGGAATCCACCATCATCCTTTTCGACGGTGAGGGACACGATTTCAAACAGCAGGCCAGTCAGGACCGCTTCGTGGATGAGTTCCGAAAATTTATTGCCAAGCACTTGAGGAACGCGCGGAGCTAAGGTGCTCAATGGTGGCTCTATGAATTAATTATCTCCGGTTTTGATGGCCGACAGATCACCTTCGCCGAGTTTGCGCTTCAGCATTTCCAGGGCGAGTCCGTAGGATTTCAGCGCGAGCTCTGGATCGTAGCGATGTCCTTCGTCTCGGAGGAAAGCATGTTGCCCATTAAATTCATGCCAGGTGTAATGCACGCCGTCCGCTTCCAGCGTTGCTTGAATTTTGCGCCGACCTTCTAATGGCACATGGGGATCTTGTCGTCCCCAGATCATGAGTAGTTCGGCATTGGTTTGATTGATGCTGACTAGTGTGTCGTCATTCATGTCTTTCCCGAGTCCATTCTTATGGATATCGGTGGCATAGAAGCAAACCGCTGCTTTCACATCAGAATTTTTGGCGGCAGCTCGGAAGCTGAGGTGTCCGCCGATGCAGATGCCCATTGTTCCGAGTTTGCCGGTGCAGGCGTGATGTGATTTTAAGAAATCAAGCACGGCCCGCGAGTCTGCATCGTAGCTAGCCAATTCCTTGGTGGTCTTGAGGTCATTTCCCTTGTCCGCTCCAGCTTGGTCATAAGCAAGTATTTCACCCGCAGGTAGGAATTCATGATAAATCTCTGGCACCCCCACCACAAAACCGTGCCCCGCAAGCAAGGATGCGGTGCGTGCGATTGGTGCGGTTACTTGAAAAATCTCTGAGTAAAGGAGGATGCCGGGATATTTGCCTTCCGCTACTGGGCGGAAAATATGAGTGCGCATGGGGCCGTATGGCGTCGGAAGATCGGCATGTTCGTGTGAGTGGATAACCATGGCCGAATAGAGAGTGTAAAGTGAGGAGTGAAAAGTTAAACTTTAAGGCGTATGTCGATAGAGCTTTGTTAAAGGGAAGGGCTTCGACTTGGCAGTTGCCTCATTGGGTGTAGCGTGTGCGATCATGAAAACCAAGATGTTGTTTGCCGTGTTGTTGGGAGCCCTTGCGCTGATGAGTTGTTCTCCTGATGATGCCGTTAAAAAGAAGCTTATCATAGGCACTGATGCTACCTATCCACCCTTCGAAGCGCTTGACGAAAAAGGTGAGTTTACAGGAGTGAGCATTGATATGGGTCGGGAACTGGCGAAGAGCATGGGCCGTGAAGTCGAGTTTAGGAACATCAGTTTCGAGGGGCTCAATGCCGCGCTCAAGTCAGGGAGTATCGACTGCGTTATTTCCTCCATGACTGCCAACGATGAGCGTCGTAAGTCTATCGACTTTAGTGATTCTTATGTGAAGACCCGACTCGCTATTTTAGTTTCTACTAAATCACCGATACAAAGTCTCGATGATCTTAAGGCGAAGGGCCGGCGTCTCGTAGTGCGATTAGGAACCACGGGTGAGCAATTTGTCATCAAGCATTTGCCGGAGGTAGAACGTGTTTCATTGGATTCTGATACGGCCTGTGTCATGGAAGTGGTGAATGCCGGTGTTGATGCTTGGATTTACGATCAGCTTTCGGTCCTGCGTTATCAGGAGAGGCATCCGGCAGCCACTCGTGTGCTTCTAAAGCCCTTGCAGGAAGAGGGTTGGGCTATCGGAATTCGTCAGGGCAATGAGGAACTGAAAACACAGGCGAATGCGTTCCTCAAAAAATTTCGCGAAGAAGGCGGCTTTTCCAAGTTGGGAGAGAAGTATCTCGCTAAGGAAAAAAAGATGATGGAAGCTCAGGGCATACCCTTTGTTTTTGATCTCTAGTTGTCTTATTTGACACGTGGAGAAAGCCGCCGCCATTCTCATCAACCGTCATCGACTCACTGAGTCGAGCCTCATCATTCACTGGTGTTCCGCAGAAGGAGGGCTGTTCAAGACCGTAGCGAAGGGGGCGCTTCGACCGAAGTCTGCTTTTGCGGGCCGACTTGATCTCTTTGTCACCTGTGAAGTGGATTATGTGCGGAGTTTGAAAAGTGATCTTCACGCACTCAAAGAAGCACATTTGACGGAACCTCGGGTGGGCATTCGTGCGAGCTATCTTCGAGTGCTTACTGGAACGTATTTTTGTAAGCTGGTTGAGATGGTGGTAGAAAAAGAAACCCCACTCGAGGGTATTCATAACCTCCTTAAGCTTAGCCTCGATTATCTACAAAATCATGATCCTGCGATAAAGTTACTGCAGCGCTTCGAGAACAAGCTTTGTGAGGAGCTCGGTCTCGGCAGACTTGAGCAAGGTGGAGGAGCCTTGATCCACGAGGTTTTTCAACGCCCCTTGCCTGCACAAAGAGGTTTGATCATCAAGGAGATAGAGAAGCGAACTGATAACGCAGCAATAGTTACTTTGACCCCACCCGAAAACTAAATAGCAAAGAGAGGTCGTGCTGCGGAGGGGGTATATTGTTTGTTTTAAGTGCGGGCTGATTAAAATTTGAAAGGACTGCTTTAACTTCGAATTTGACCATAAATTGTTTAACTCCGTGCACGCTCAAGCCAGCAGCGTCACTTTTGAGGTAATAAGCCCCTCAGAATAATGATTTTTCTTGATGTATCGAGCATCCTGCTTTGATATGATTCAAGTGCCAATAATTGTCATCAATTATAGGTAACTGTGTTTCTTATAGAATATGTCAGCAGAGAATCTCAATACATTACTTGAAGGTCACGTTGCTAGTCTTTTCGAAGCTGGCAAAATAGATGATGCCTTGAGAGTAGCGGGAACAGCTCTGAGTAATGCTCGACAGTCTGCGGAAGACAATTCGGACAATCTCCCTTTGCTTGTTCACGCCTTGGAGACATTGGCTGGCCTTCACCGCCACGTGGGAGATTTTGAGAAATCGGAATCCATGTATAAGGAGGCGATTGAATCGGGCTCGAAAACAGCAGTCTCTCTGGAGCAAATGGCTAGAATGCGCAGTGGATTGGCCATGCTTTATGATTTCAATCAACGGGAAGAGGCCGCTTTGCCGCTCTATGAGATGGCAATTGATGATTATGAGAAGATGATTCCGCCATGCGATGAGGAGTCTGCACAGATACGTAACAATTTGGCCATGATCTACAAGAGCCTTGGTCGCTTTCCTCTTGCGGAGCAACATTATTTGCTAGCTTTGGAGACGCTGGAAAAAGTTTTTGGTCGTAACAACGAACGCGTCTCAGCGGTATTCAATAATCTTGGTAGCCTCTATTACTCCGCAGGTCATGCGAAACAGGCCAAGGAAATGCACTTGGAAGCTCTGGAGATTCGGATCAAGGTGTTTGGTCCTGACCACTCCGAGGTAGCGCAGAGTTACAGTAATTTAGCGACCGCTTGTTATGATCTTCATGATGATCTTGCTGCACAACAGAGCTATGAGAGGAGTCTGCGTATTCTGGAGTTGAATCTTGAAAATGGCCCCAACAATTATGAAGAGGTGGCCCAGGATTATATCGCGTTACTGGAAGCTATCGGTGAAGAGAAAAAAGCCTTGGCTGTAAGTAAGCGAGTGAGCAAGTTCCTGAAGAGGGACTAGTTTGGACATTCGGTGACGTAATAGTCACGAACAAGAGGTTTCCAAAAGTGATCTTCTGAGCATTTGTTGTGTGTGTCTCGATTGATGAAAATCATGATGGTGTCCGACACTTATCCACCAGATATCAACGGGGTCGCTCGGACTCTTCAAGTGCTGGCTACTGGTCTCGCTAAGCGAGGCAACAAGGTTCAAGTCATTACTACCGTAAACGGTCCAAAATCTGATAACGAAGAGAATGGGTTAAAAGTGCAAACGGTCTATGCTCTTCCAGTCCCAGGTTATGAGGGTATTCGCATGGGAATCGCCTCAAAACGTTTTTTTCATGACCAGATCGATCTTTTCGAGCCTGATGTCATGTATGTCGCTGTTGAAACTTTGATGGGGCTCAGTGCCATACAAGTGGCTCGCAAACAGGGCGTTCGCGTGATATCAGGGTTCCATACGAATTTTCATAACTACTCACAAAATTATCATCTGCCACTGATCAAGTGCGGCCTAATCTCCTATTTAAAATATCTGCATAACCTCACCGCCTGCACCCTTACCCCCTCAAAAACCACGGCTTCCCAGTTACGGAAAATTGGGATTGAAAATGTGAGCGTGATGGGGCGGGGTGTTGATACGGAATTGTTCACGCCTATCCGTCGCTCTAAAGATCTGCGAGCTCAATGGGGGGTGGATGATACCGCTCCCCTGGCGATATTTGTAGGTCGACTGGCCCCAGAAAAAAATCTTCCCCTAGTGGTTAGATCATTTCAACGCATGATGGCACAGAACCCTCATACTCGCTGCGTGTTTGTCGGTGACGGCCCAAGTGCCTCATGGTTGCGGAGAGAATATCCGGAATTCATTCATGCGGGAGCAAAGACAGGAGAAGATTTAGCGCAATATTATGCCAGTGCTGATATCTTTGTTTTTCCGAGTCTTTCAGAGACGTTTGGCAATGTGCTAACAGAATCCCTAGCAAGTGGCCTTGTCTCGGTGAGTTACAATTATGCGGCAGCTCGACAATATGTGCGCCATGGTTACAATGGTTTTGTGGCAAAACCGAATGACGAAGTTGCCTACCTTGAGGCGATTGATTTAGCGCTTGCCCACTGGAATGATCAAATGATTCGTGAAAATGCCAGTATTACAGCGCGCAAGCTTTCTTGGAATACCATAATCGAGCAGTTCGAGCGTGAACTGTCTGGCCCGATGCATGAAGAATTGTCCCCCCTCATCACACTCCCCATACCCACATGAATACCGACACCAACATCAAGCGTAAACTCCGATTCAAGAGTATCTTCATCTCAGATGTTCACTTAGGACTTCCTGAGAGCAAGGCGGAGCAGGCAAGTCATTTCATCCGTAATTCCATCTGTGAAAAACTTGTTTTGAATGGGGATATTGTTGATGGTTGGGCATTGAAGCGTGGTGGTAAATGGACCAAGGAGCACACGCACTTTGTTCGTACCGTATTAAAGAAGATGAGTCGTGAGAACATTGAGGTTATTTATTTACGAGGCAATCATGATGATGTGATTGAGCGTTTCCTGCCGATCCAACTCGATAACCTCAGTCTTGTTCACGAACATATCCATGAATCTCCTCATGGACGATACCTTGTGGTGCATGGTGACGGCTTCGATCACGTGACAACTAATTACAAATGGTTGGCAAAACTCGGTGCCGTAGGGTATGATACATTGTTAAAGCTCAATCGCCTATGTAACGTTTATCGGGGTTGGCGTGGTAAGGATGCGTTCTCGTTTGCTAAATGGATCAAAGCTAAAGTGAAGGGCGCGGTAAGCTTTGTCGGTAAGTATGAGGAACAGTTGCAGTCACTTGCCCGTAGTAAAAACTGCAACGGTATTATCTGTGGTCACATTCATACACCAGCAAATGTTCAGGTCGGGGATATCCATTATTTAAACTCTGGCGACTGGGTCGAATCCATGACGGCCATTGTCGAACACCTTGATCGCACCTTTGAAGTTATCACCTATGAGGAATGGTGTCGCAGGTCAAACCGAGTGCCCAAAGGAATATCACACACATCCACCCTTGAGGAGATGGAGTTAGAGGAAGATGAGGATATTGCGGTAGACAAAGAGAATGTAAAATCAGAGCTTGAGAGATAGTGAGTCCTTAAGTCCTAGATTTGCATAGATTTCCTGAGTCGCCTTACTCTTGTTCAAAGTGTAGAAGTGGAATCCATCGACATTTTGATCAAGGAGATCAGCGCATTGCTCTGTGGCGTAATGCACGCCGACACGCTCGACTGCGGCCTCGTCATTGCCGCATCGGGCGATGGCTTTGAGTAGCTTGGCAGGATAGCGCGCTCCTGCCGCCAATTCAGCCATCCGCTTCATGCCTGAGGCACTCGTGATTGGCATGATACCCGCGATGATCGGGATGTTTATGCCGGCAAGATGACAGCGTTCACGGAAGTCGATGAAGTCATGGTTATCAAAGAAGAGTTGAGTGCAGATATAGTCGGCGCCCTCATCCACCTTGGCTTTGAGATAATCCATCTCCATAAGGCGATTGGGGGTGGCGGGATGTCCTTCGGGAAAACCAGCCACACCGATACCAAAACCTCTACTATCGGGATGACCTTTGAAATTTCGTATGAAGCGCACTAGATCTGCTGCGTTTTGGAAATCGTCATTTTCACGTCGGTAGTTCGTCAGGTCACGTGGAGGATCGCCACCGAGAGCGAGAATGTTGCTGACACCAGCCAAAGCATAACGCTCAAGGATGGTGGCGATGTCAGATTCACGGTGACAAACGCATGTAAGATGAGGAATGGGATCGAGCGATGTGGTTTGTTTAATCCGTACGACGAGGTCATGCGTTAGCTCGCGAGTGGACCCCCCAGCACCATAAGTAACGCTGACAAAAGAAGGCTTATAGGTTTCAAGCTCACTAATGGTCTCATAGAGTGCTTCAAATGAGGGGGCTGTTTTTGGTGGGAAGAATTCAAAGGAGAACGTTGGGCTTCCTTGGGAAAAGATGTCGCGAATATGCATGATATAGAGTGGTAATGAACCTCTATTGACTAAGCTTGCAACATCAAGCTGGCAGAAGGTCCAATAGATTTTAAAGAAGCACTAGAATTATCCGCTATTTCCACGAGGTACAACCGTGATCCTCGTGGCAGGTCGGGCGAGAATACCTCCTTTGGGAAGGATTCGAGCGATAACAACTTCCTTTTGTTTTTCAATTTCCCGCCATTCGATCAGAGCTTGTGGATCGGATTCAGGCATGGAGGCGAGCTTGGTGTAGCGCCTATCGAGATCTTCCCAATGTTCTTGTAGAATGGCTAGAAGTTCTTCTTTTTCGGTGACCTTGGTATTGATGATTTCTAACTTTTGATTTTCGCGCTCCAAATTCTCACGCTTGGTGGCAATCTCCGATAGCAAGGCAGTTGCGGTTTGGATTTTATCTTGTTGTGATATAAGGATTTTTTCGCGCTCTCCAGATTCGGCGTTAAAGTCATGAAGCACTTTGCGCTGATGTGTGATCTTGGTTGAAATATCTTCTTTTTCTTCCTGAAGAAGCTTGCACCATTGTTGGAGACTTTCTATTTCCAAACGTCGATCTTCCTTCTGTGCATTGAGCAAAATCAGCTCTGTGTGTTCGTGTTTAGCCTTAATCAAGGCAACGCCGATTTTTTCTAATTGTTCTTCACGTTCCGAGAGTTTTTCAAGATGCCGATCCAATTCTTTGCGTCGTTTTTCGGCCGCATGAAAGCGTTGTTCAGAAATACGCACTTGATCTTCACGAGCTTGAGTCAGGGCTAGTGACTCAGAGGCTTGTGATTGAGTGGATGATATGGATTTTTCCAGTGAGCGAAGACTATCTTTCAGATGGTCATGCTTTTGTTGTAGTGTGGCGATTTCATTTTGTAGCTCACCCTTAGCAGTAGCCAGTCTCGCGTAATCCTTCTCAAGTTCGGCCTGTTTGGCTTCGCAGTTTTGCTGTTTTGTAATAGCTGAATTGAGATCGGACTGAGTTTGCTTTAATGATTCTTCCTGTTTCGAGAGCGCAACTTTGTTTCCGGCGACTTTCTTTTCAAGGTCAGCGGTGCTTAATTTTAGTTTCTTATTGATATCCTCAAGCGTGCGCTGTTCAGATTTTAGTTTTTTGAGCTCAGGCTGCACCTTTTGTATTTCTGCCAGCACATTTGCTTTCTCGGCTTTGGATTTGGTGATGGATGTCGACAGTTCTACCAATCGCTTTTCAAGAGCAGATGGGGTTTCTTTAGGTTTATCCTTTGAGGCACTCATGATAAATGATACTTGAGCCGGCGAAAATTGTTGGGAGCGCCAAGGATGCACGAAATTGAGTATTCAGGAAAGGCAATAAACGATTTGTTTTTCGAGATAAGGTCATGTTCCGCATTTTGATACGAGTGCGGCGTGCATGGGGGCTATAAAAAAGGCGACAGCATAACACTATCGCCTTTGTTGAGTGATTTATGGTGGCGTTAACTCAGGTGAGTTCCAAGAAGCTCTCGCGTAAGGGCACTACCTTGCGATCCATTTGATGTGTCGCGGTGATGTATCGCACCGTGCCGCTCCTGGCGCGCATGAGCACCGAATGGGTCTCTGCTTGATGACCGATGAGTTTGACTCCCGGTAGCAGAGCGCTGTCACTGATACCAGTGGCGCAGAAAAGAGCGCTCTCACCAATGACGAGATCATCGACTTGAAAAATGCGTGTGAGATCATCTTTGGGAATCATCTCTGCAACCTCGGCGCGGTGATCTTCATTGTGAAACCACATACGCAATTGCATGTCTCCACCAAGGCATTTTAATGCGGCAGCAGCGAGCACGCCTTCAGGGGATCCGCCCATTCCAATGTAGAGATCGACTCCAGACATCGGAGTTGAGGGTGCTACAGCGGCAGTGATGTCGCCATCACTGATCATGCGCATCGCAGAACCCGCTTCGCGCACTTGACGAACGATGTCACTGTGACGTGGACGATCCATGGTAACGATGACCAGTTCACTGATGTTTTTATCCAACGTTTTGGCGACGAACTTTAGGACATCCTTGAGGGGCATGTCGAGTAAGTTGGGGTTGCCGGCATCGATCAAGGCGCGTTTCACAGCTGGGCCGTAGGCGATTTTATGGCTGTAGAAGCTGGGCAAATTATACATTGCCGTAGGTGCTCCATCAGGCACTTGAGCTGCGGCAATGACGGAGATGCTGTTGGGTAACCCCTTGGCGATATTTGAGGTGCCATCGATTGGATCAAGGGCGATGTCAAACCGTGGGGAGCCCTCTTTCCAGGTACCTAATTTTTCACCCACGAAAAGCCCTGGTGCTTTGTCTTTGATGCCTTCTCCGATGACGACTTCCCCCTTGATGTCGAGAATGTCGAAGACACCGGCGATGGCAGCACATGCTGCGGCATCGGCTTTTTCTTTTTCACCGCGACCCAACCAGTGGATGGCCTGAAGAGCGGCATTTTCCGTGGCACGGACAAATTCAAACTCCAACATCCTCTCAAGATCGAGCGGACTGCGCATGGGAGGGAGAGAGCAAGATGACATGGTAATAAATGAGCAGGGATAAAGGGTCGAGTGATTGCAGAGAGTGATGTGTAGCGTTCTCAATGGTGAATGCAAACGCGATACAACATTGATGAGAACTATTTAAGGAGTGTTATGCAGATGTAGAGCCGTAAACCACTCACGTAATTGCTGTATTTTTCCTATACTGATGAAGCTGTCGTATTCAAAAACGAGACCTGGAGTAAGCGCCATTGTCTTGAAGGGGGCGATATAGGAGCATCCAGAGTCGCTGTCGGCTACATGGTAGCAGGTAGCATCATCACAAATGGGCGTATAAATCCCTACGCCATAGTCATCCGCGTTCAACCAAGCGGCCCAGTGCTCTGCGAGCTTAATGTATTGGTTAGGCGGTGGAGGGCCAAGTTTTTTACGGGTGAGTGGGGTGTTTTTCCAAGGCTCTTTCTCGACATAGGCCAAAGTGTTGAATTCAGGCTCCACGAAAAATGCCGGTAACTCTTGATGATGTGCCTTATGATTGAGGGTGCCGGTATAGGTCATCTTAAATTTCACATGCGCCAGAGGTCCCTCCAGTGTGATCCATTCTTCCATGATCATGTCTTCCAATAACTTACTGGTGGTCCAGTGGCGTGGTTTGGTCTTCGCATAGAGCGTGGTTGGTGTTTCCGATTTAAACTCCAGCACGGTGGATGGAAGGCCATGCCAGTCACCACCTTGTACGCCGTTGTAGCGCCATGGTTGGCCATTCCAGTTAGACCCGTCTTCGTTGCCGTAGTAGCTCTGCTGGACGTAGCGACCAGGATCGAAGGTGTCGAGAACGTTTTTTTCAGGATCATTCATGCTGGAAAGCCAGCCAATACAGGCTCCGGCGTTTAAATTTATTCCGATCTTAAGGTGATCGTTTTGGAGGAAATGCCAGCGCTTCGGTGCCTCAACTTTGACCGATTGACGCCAGGCCAGAAGTTTCAATCTCATCTCATCGGCTTTGTCGGTCATTGTGGATGCCAGATCATGCTGCTCTGAAGGATCTGTTGTGAGATTATAAAGCTCACTTTTACCCGAATCGAAAAACTCAATGAGTTTCCAATCGCCGTCGCGAATGGCATCGGCGCTACGGCCACCAAGAAAATGCGGTTTTTCCAGAGGATAATGCCAGACCATGGGTTGCTGTGTATTATCAGCCGGGTTATGAAGCGCTCCGATGATTCCTCGTCCGTCCATGGGTTGTGGTCCGCGAGCCGTTAGTCCAGCGACTGCCAGTAGGGTGGGATACCAGTCGAGTCCATTCACCGGACTTGCGCAAACAGAGGCGTTCGGTGTGATGCCCGGCCATGAAACAATCAAGGGTACACGGATGCCACCTTCGTATAGATGTGATTTTCCACCTCGCAGCGGAGCGACGGAAGTTACGCTGGGGATGAGATTACCATCTCTACTGACGCGAACCGCTTCCCCTCCATTGTCACTTGTGAAGATGATGAGGGTGTTTTTTGTCAAGCCGAGTTCTTCAAGGGTTTGTCGAATTTTGCCGACACCTTCATCCACACTTTCAATCATAGCGGCCAGCACAGGATTGTTTTTATCGCTGCCGGCACCGGTGCGGGTTCCCGCTTGCGGTTTACCTTCATATTTTTGAATCAACGCTTCTTTGGCAGAGAGTACGGTGTGAACGCCATAATGGGAGAGATAGAGGAAGAAGGACTTCTCTTTGTTTTTCTTGATGAAATTGCAAGCTTCAAGATTAAGGCGATCCGTAAGATATTCGTTTTCGCCAAGTTTTGCAGTAATGCCTGTGATGTGTTTGTAGGGATAAAAATAGGAACCACCCCCGATATACCCTGTCTCGGAGCAAATCACCTCATCCCAACCATGTTTATCTGGAGAACCCTTTCCCTCTGCATAATTACCAGTGAGGTGCCATTTTCCGATCAAGCCACTCACATAACCCGCCTCTTTGAGTCGTTCATTGATGGTCTCCAGCTTGGGATCGAGAAATTTTTCTCCAGCTTGGGGGCCGAGATAATCGGTGATACCAAGTCGAGCAGGATGCATGCCTGTCAGCAGTGCTGCTCGACTCGGCGAACAAACTGTCTGCTGATAAGCTTGCGTAAACCTCATGCCCTCCTTGGCGAGCTGGTCGAGATTGGGGGTTTCGATGAAATCATTTCCGTAACATCCGACATCACGCCAACCGAGATCGTCTGCCATGATGAACACAATGTTCGGAGGAGTTGCTCGAACGCAGACTGCGAGGAGGAGAAAAGCAATGAGAATGGAAAAGCCGCAGCGCATGAAGAAGGCAGAAGATATTAATCTAATAACATCAGACAGCTACGCCAATGATGCGCAAGCTTACGATGGCACAACATTTCAGAAATGGAGGCTAGGTATACCTTCATAAAATCCGCGAACCGCAGTCCACGTCCCATGTTTGGATATCTAAATGCTCACTTCACTTCTTTCGTCTCCGTAGGTTTGGCCGCTGCAGGTTTTGGTGCAGCAGGCTTGGGTTCGACGTAAGGAGGATTGGTATAGGCTCCGGGCGCGACTTCCTTGAGGTTGGCAGGCACTTCGGCCTGGACATCGCCCAGCGCCCATTTGATGCCGCCGACAAGGATGTCCTGAAAGATGGGATTGGTCCAGACGTCTTCGCGGTGTCCCATGGAAGTGTAAAATACGCGACCATTGCCTTCTTTGCGGGCCCAGGTGTTCGGATAGGCGGGGCGGCTGTATTCATCGCCCTTCATGCTTGGAGCATCGATCACGGTG
Organism: Verrucomicrobiota bacterium; assembly: GCA_009885275.1. Lineage (GTDB taxonomy): Bacteria > Verrucomicrobiota > Verrucomicrobiia > Verrucomicrobiales > Verrucomicrobiaceae > Verrucomicrobium. Next base: position 12,062 of record VFKY01000275.1, read on the forward strand.
AGCACATGAATGTCAGGGGCGAAGTCCTTGAGGGAATACCACTCTTCCTGGAAGGAGAATTCTGCACCCGCTTTTTCGAAGCCGGGGAACTTGGGGTTGATCACTGTGTTCTTCGCGGGCTGTTGCGCCCCGTGCTTGATGAACTCTGCACCGATAAAACGCACATAGGGGTCGGCATTTTCGCCATGATTGAGATAACGTTCAGGGCCTTTCTGGGACTCGTTGGCAGTGTGGAAGGTGTCGCTGGCAGAGTGGGTGCCCACAAAGCCCTTGCCGCTTTTGACATAATCAAAAAGCGCCTGTTTACCTTCGACGCTCATGGCCGGTTGTTTGTCGGTGCCTTCGGAGCAGAGATCGCCGGTGGTATAGAAGAAGACGGTGTCGAACTGCGCGAGGTAATCCTTGCTGAATTTGGAACCGTCCTTGGAGAAAGTGAATTCCCAGTTGTTTTTCTCTCCAAGTTCGGTCAGCACTTTTTCCGCATGACTCGGCTGCCCATTTTTCCACGAGATCACGGAGTGCTCAAAGCCGCTCGATTTACTGAAGA
>VFKY01000078.1 GCA_009885275.1 Verrucomicrobiota bacterium
ACTGGGGATAAGGTTGTAGAACTGGAAGACAAACCCCACACAGTTCCGACGAAAGAGAGTCAGCGTTTTCTCCTCTCCATCCGTCAGTTGCCAGCCCTTATATCGAAGGTTGCCGGCCGTCGGCACATCAAGACCACCAAGGATGTTGAGTAAAGTGGATTTACCACTGCCTGATGCTCCAAGCAGGACGACAAGTTCACCGGAGTAGAAATCCAAGTCCACGCCATGCAGGGCCACGACATCCACTTCTCCCGTTTGATAAACCTTTCGGAGACCACGCGCTTCATACACTAGTTTTCCACTAAGAGAAGCTTCAGGGGAGGAGAATGAAGCAGATGAAGCCATTGCGCGTGAGATAAAGTACGCGTCAACATGCAACAATAGCGATGTTATGCCAGAAGATTTGACCTAGAGAGTGATCGAGAATGCGCTGGACCTATAAAACGGAATGAGAACCACGGATTACACGGGCAACACGGATAGACAATGAGTTAGGAAAAGAGTGGGGTTCACTATTTGAATGAGCGGCATCATTTCAGCATCCCTCTCATGATCCGTGAAATTTGTGTCATCCGTGGTTTGCATTTCCTGTTTAGGTTGAACGGTCACAACAACGAAGTCGCTTCACTGCTTGGCCTTTTCGAAATACTCGTAAAAAACATCGGCGAGTTTTGCGCCATAAGTTTGCCAATGCTCTGCCGATGGATAGTCGTTGAGTCCAGCGATCCAGTTGCAGTTCAACTCATGCACCATCGCGTCGATGTCGTATTTTTCCAAGAGTCCATCAGCAAGAGTGCCCACATTTTTTTCTCCCGGCGGCTTGCTGCCTTCGGTGAACCAGGTGTGTTTGCGGAGCAATTCTTCAAAGGCTTTGGTGTTCGCAAGGTAGCGATCTGAAGAGGCGGCAGGTGGCTTGCTGATGTGGATTCTTCCGCTGCCGTCATTGTGCATTTCGAGTCCCAACTGCGGGCGCAAACCTTGCTTGATCATATCCTTCAACCATGACTCCAGGGCAATGTTCTCCGGTGCGAGAAGAGGGTCGACCGGCTGATCCCAGTTGCGATTGAGGTCCTTGCCTTGAACATTGAATCGCGTACGGCCATGAGCGACTCCATCCTTGTTGGCCATCGGTAACACATAGAGACAGTAGCGTTTAAGAAATTGTTTGGATTGCTCATCGTCTTTTAAGAGTCGTTGGATCAAACCCTGCACCACCCAACTGCCGCCTGATTCCCAGGGATGAGCGCGGGCTCGCATGAAGACGCGATGCGGTGCAGCGATGTTGCCGACACGAACGATCTCAAGTTGACGACCTTCCACGGTTTTGCCGATGGGCGTGATTCCTACGAGTGGGTTCTCCCGAATGGAGGCGAGTAGGCGATCCAAATCTGAAAGTCGGTAAGGCTCTACGCGGGCCACATAGAGTTTCGGCCCCGGCATTTCGATGTTCATCAACACGCGTGTCAGAGGACGAGCCTCCAGCTTCAGCGGTTTCCAATGTTGCCCATCCTCGGACACTACGACTGCGGTAAGTTCACGTGCGAACGATCCCTTGCTGCCGTTGTAGATGTTGAGCATGTTTTCAAACTCAAAGGTTAGCTTTGCGCCGGTCTTCGCGTGAATGAGAAAGTGAAAATGACCAGCCGCCCGATTTGGTGACGCACGCTCGTGATCGTAGAGTAGATGCAAATGCACAATGCCATCGTCTCCACTTTCATACCAGAGTGGCGATGCATTTTCAAAATTGGTGTCGATGAACTCTAGATCACCGGAGCTGACTACAACTGGTGAGACTGGCTTGACTTCTGTCGTTTCGGCACCGTAGGCACTTGCACCGTGAAAAACGGCACAGACTATAATCAGAAGAGCTTTTGAGAGCATAGAATCGCAGCGATAGAGTTTGGATTTTATGATCAAACTTTGAAGGCGTCATTTATTTGCAGCTGCTGGCGCTTGCAGGAACAAGGGGCGAGACTTGATCGTTGATTTGTAGACACCCCAACTCAGGGGCACGATGACGGCCATCCAGGCGATGATGAGTTTGTAGGGGGCGGTCTTCATGAGAGATGGTGTTTGGTGGCGACAGGGCGCACCAGAAGGTTACAAACGAGGCCAACGAGCAGGAGACCGGCCATGAGGTAAAGCGTAAAGTTATAGGTTTCCGCTGGGGGCACGCCTGCGGCTTTTTTCGCTGCGGAAATCCGGTCTACCAATTGTGGGCCAACGATGGCCGCCATGCTCCAAGCAGTGATAAGACGCCCGTGAATAGCGCCTACTTGATAGGTGCCAAAGAGATCGCGCAAGTAAGCAGGAATGGTGGCGAAGCCGCCTCCATACATGGAAATAATGAGGCCGGTAAGGAGCACAAAAAGCGTAAGATATCCGTGTTGTTGCGTCCATGGTACCGACAAATAGAGCGCTGCCCCGACAATAAAATAGACACAGTAGATGCCCTTACGACCGGTATAATCAGACAGCGAAGACCAGAGAAATCGACCGCCGAGATTGAAAAGTGAGAGCAATCCAACATAACCTGCTGCCGCGGCAGGCGTGACCTTGAACATATCTTGAATCATGGGCGATGCCTGACCGAGAATGCCGATGCCAGCAGTAACATTCAAACAGAGCACCATCCAGAGGAGCCAGAATTGCGGCGTTTTCCAAGCGCTATCGACGGGCACCTTTAAGGCCGCGTTCGAAACTTCCTTTGCGGTGAGGATATGACCATCCGGTTTCCAATCCGCCGCCGGAACGCGCACAATGGCAGCACCGAAGGCCATGGAGATCGCATATAGACCAGCCATAACCAAGAATGCTTCTTTGGCCCCAACACTCGTGGCACTGGCGAAACGTTGCATCAACTCTTCCCCGAGAGGTGCTCCAATAAGCGCTCCACCGCCAAATCCCATGATGGCCATACCCGTGGCCATGCCCGGACGATCAGGAAACCATTTCACCAAGGTGGAAACTGGTGCGATGTAGCCAAGGCCTAAACCTATCCCGCCGAGAAAGCCATAACCGAGATAGAGCAACCAAATTTGGTGAAATTGAACGGCAAGCGATGAAAGACCAAGCCCGCCACAGAAACAAAAGAGACTGGCAATAATAGCCTTGCGTGGTCCGCTGCGTTCGACCCATTTGCCAAAGAAAGCGGCAGACAGACCAAGCATGGCTAGGGCGATTGAGTAGGCGACGCCGACGTTGGCCTCACTCCAATCTCCGGGCATTGGGCTGGTGACCCCAAGAATTTTTGCAAGCGGCTTTTTAAACACACTGAAGCCATAGACCTGGCCAATGCACATGTGTGCAGCGATGGCGGCAGGCGGCACTAACCAGCGGTTAAATCCCGGCGGGGCAATCGTGCGTTCTCGGCTCAGAAAATTCATGCGTGAGTTATTTAGATTTAGCGGGACTGGCCAATTTGGCTTCTGCAGTGCCGAGCTTGAGTGTGGGTACTTTGGCTTCCTCAGAAATATCCAGAGCGATCCAATGACCATTCAGCGTATGGGCGGGAAATCCGCAGGCTAGGGCGAATTCGCCAGCTTCATCGGCCACGAAACTGAAGCTGCTCTTGGCAAAGGCGATACCTTTTAAATGTTCTGGCACTGCGGCGCCTTTGAAATAAGGCTCTGGCACTTGGAGCTTCTTGACGGAATCTTTTTCAATGACTACCAAACTATGAGGCACTGGACCTGGATTGATGAAATTGATTTCCACGGTCCATCCTTTCGGAATGGTATAGATCGCAAGACCTTTGGCATAGCCATTGAAATTCATGCCGTAATTTTCGTCAGAGAAAACCGCGACTATGACCAACTCCACCGTGTTTGGTTTGTTACTAAGTCGCAGGAAATCATCAGAAGTAATGCCTTCGATCAGCTCCATCTTGCGACCTGCGCTGGCGGTGGCGCCAGTGGCCGCAGCGTGGTGTGGATGTCCGGCCGGAGGCGGCGCATCCGCAGCTTGAAGGCCAAACGGCAGAGTCAGAGATAGGAGGGGGATTAAAGAAAGACGTGTCATGAATTAACGAGAAGGTTGAAAAACGAGGGCTGACGGAAATCGTCAGCCCCAGAGTTAGAAATGGCGCAAGAAACACTACGCGAGAATAGGACGCGTTATTTCTTTTGCAGCGGAGCTGTCACCGCGCCTGCGGGAACTTTATCCGCTGCTACTATTTTCCAGAGTGCTCCGCGTTCGCTTGTATAAGGATCTACGGGACCACCGTAGTTTGCGCTGGCGTGAGTTA
>VFKY01000255.1 GCA_009885275.1 Verrucomicrobiota bacterium
ATTTTAGGCAAAAATGAAGGGGGTTTACTTAAATGGCTGACTATGCAAATCATCTTAATAGTGAGTGCTATTTAGCGATAGAGACAGGGGCGTCACATACGACTGCCCTTATGGTTGATTTGACGGGGCATGAAAGGGTTAGAATTACATTGGGCCCCGCTAATTTGCGGTTGATTACTGATGAGGTGCTTCAAGAGCTTTTTGAATCCATTAAAGAACAAACGGGTGAAGTTTCTGCCATAGCGATGGGTATGGCCGGATTGCGGACCGCAGATGATGAGAGGAGAGTCATGAGGCTTGCGGCACAGGTGTGGCCGAGAATTCCTGTTATTGTCGTGAGTGACTTAGAGATCGCCATGGAAGCTGCGGGGCCTTGGCCTGAAAAGCTTGAGGCAAGGGTTCTTTTACTCAGTGGCACTGGTTCCTGTGCTTATGGAGTGAACACGAAGGGGCGGAGGGTAAAGTTTGGAGGTCGTGGACATATTCTTGGAGATCAGGGGAGTGCTTGTGATATTGCTCTCAAAGCATTACGTGAGGTTGTTTATCAATATGATTTAGACGAAGTCTTCCCAGTATTAGGGCAGGCCATGTTGCGCGCACTACAACTTAATCACCCCGACGAGCTTATTTCATGGAGTTTGGAGGCTGGAAAGCGCGAGATTGCGCATCTTGCCATCATGGTTTTTGAGGAGGCTTCTAAAAATGATCGCTTAGCAAATAAGTTGATTAGTGATGCCTCGCAATCATTGGTCGATATGGCCTCGCACTGTGCTGAGCATCTTGTAGATCGCGGCCAAAGCGTTCAGTTTTTGCTTACCGGAGGCAATCTTTTGAATCAGTTGGTTTTTGCAGCCCTGGTTAAGCAGTGTTTGCATGATTCATGGCCGAATTGCCAAGTTGAAACACTTAAGAGGGAAAGCATCTGGGGTGCAGTTGAACTCGCGAGGAGACTTGTTTCAAGGGATGAATTGCCAATAGTGGCTGAGGACGTTGCGGCAACGGAAGTGAAGCATGAAGCTATTAGTTTGGATTCGCTGGCGCAGTCGCCCACGGAGCAACGCAATGTTTTGTCGATGCATCTGGATACGATGCCTCTGGATGAGGCAATCAAGCTGATGGTCGATGAGAATGTCATTGCTGTTCAATCGATATTAGATCAGCAGCAAAATATAAAATGGCTTATAGAGCAGACAATACGGGCATTTCAATCTGGAGGAAGGTTGTTTTATGTCGGCGCCGGGACGAGTGGAAGATTGGGAATCCTTGATGCCAGCGAATGTCCACCTACGTATTGTGTATCTACTGAGCAAGTTCAAGGAATCATCGCCGGCGGACAGAGGGCGATATGGTCTGCGGTAGAAGGTGCTGAGGATGTGTATGGCGATGGTGCCAGTGCGGCACGTCATCGTGGTGTGCGTAAAGGAGATATTCTATTAGGTATTGCGTCCAGTGGCCGCACCCCATTTGTCTGGGGAGCTATCGCAGAAGCAAAAAAAATGGGCGCAGTCACGAGCTTGTTATGTTTTAATCCAGCGATCCAAGTGATAGCTGAAAATGCGCCAGACAAAATCATTGCGCTCAACGCTGGCCCAGAGGTTCTCACAGGCTCAACGCGTTTGAAGGCTGGCACAGCTACAAAGGTTATTTTAAACATTCTCACCACACTTGCGATGACTCACACGGGCAAGGTGGTGAGTAATTTGATGGTAAACCTAAATGCAAGTAACGATAAATTACGGCATCGAGCTATTAGACTCGTTTGTGAATTAACAGGATGCGATGAAATAGAGGCCAAGGCGGCACTCAAACGAAACGCTTGGGTAGTGAAAGCTGCGTGTACGGCAATTCAGTCAGGAGCTTAGGAGTGGCGGGAACACTTAATTCTTCGCTGCTGGAGCAGTGCTTTCTGGAGTTGTCGAAAGGGAAGTTGCCTCTGTTGTGCTAGCACTTGCGTCGGTAGATTGAGTTTCGATCACAGCCTGACGAAGTTCTTTAACCCAGGAGTTGGCATTGGCATGGGTTTGATTCTCTCTCACAATTTTCAGCATATCGGCCAAAGCTGAAATGGGAGTGATGTTGTTCTTCAAGAGATAAGAATTTTTTGTCCACAGCAATTGCGGGTAATTTTCTTTATAGAAAAGTTGATATTCTGTTTCACTGGTGACGGCTTTTCGTAGAAGCAATTCAGCGTTGATGCGCGCTTCCCATTGGGCGGGTAGTTCTGCTGGTTTGTTTTTTAAGTAGTAGGGGAAAATAACGTTTTGGTAAGTACCACTGATGCCCAAGGGCGCGTATTCCCAGTCTTGTTTTTTAAGAAGATCATCGAGTAGATATGCTTTGCAGAAATCTGTCCCCGTCACTGATTGTCTTAACGTATCGAGCAGTTGTCTGCCCCCGCCCCCATTATTATTTCCCTTGTCCTTATCTTTCAGCGCACCGGTTGAACTGTGCGTCATTGTGCTTTGCACTGCAGACACCGCCTTGGGGATGAATGCTTGCAGGGCACTTATGAGGGGGGCAACTTCAGTGGCATCTTGAGCTGATATGCAGATAACAAGATATTCAAGTTGGAGCCGTAATCCAATGAGAAATTCAGGGTCTTTGTGGCGGTCTTCATTTTTGTCCTTCCACACCAGAAAGTCCGTTTGTTTTAGATCTTTTCGTTCGAAGTGTTCCAGTCTATGACAATCTAAATAAAGACTGAGAGCGTCCTTGTCGTTGGCTTCACCAGCTTTAAAGCGCGCCAGAGCATTTTTAAATGAGTCGCCACGGTTCTTAGTAATTAGAGATTCAATTTGATCCAGCTGTTTGATGATGTTTGCCGTTTGTTCATCCGTGAGCTTTGAAGCCGTAGCGGGCGCAACAGGCGCTATAGATTGAGCGAGCAAAAATGCGGGCACACAGAACAGGATGGTGGGAATGAAATATTTCATGGGGAGAGAGGGACGCGTTTATTAACGTTCGAGAGAATTGAAACTTAGCCAACAAATACAGAGCTCTTTTTACATGGTTTACTCACTGAACATCAAGCATTACTAAAGCAATCGTATTATTTCTGAGAGGCGATGACGTTTAATCTGTCTATGACGGTGCGTATCGTTTCATCAAGTGTGGAGGTGCCAGCAGTAACACCGACGGTGTTAACGTTTTGAAACCAAGAAGGATTCAATTCATTTGCGCATTCGATTTGATAGGCTGTGACTCCTCGTTTTTGGGCTGACGCTAACAATTGTTGTGTGTTATTGCTGTTGTGACCTCCTATGACGATGATCACATCGCAATCATCGCAGAGAAGTTCCAGTGCTTTCTGACGCTGTTTGGTAGGTTGACAGATGGTGTCTATAAAGCGGACTTCAGCGTTAGCGTGTCTTCGCTTTAGTAAATCGATCAGCGTAAGCACGCGAATTAAAGGTTGTGTCGTTTGGCTGATAACCCCAAATTTTGAACATTCGGGGATTTGATCAAGGTCAGACTCGTGAAGGATAACAAGGCATTGTGGGTAATCGCCCACGAGCCCCATTACTTCAGCATGTGAGGCTTGGCCAATAATGATAGGTAAGTATCCAGAAGATACCAAAGTGGCAAGGGCATCATGGGCTTTCCTAACTAAAGGACAGGTTGTGTCAGTTACTCGTAGACCCGCATTTTGTAAAAGCACTCGCTGACGGTTTGATGCTCCATGCGCGGAAATGATGACATCTTGAGTTTTGATTTTAGATAGATCACTGAGACTACCCTGATGCACCCCGAGTTGTTTTAGATTTGCATCTACTAGGGGATTGTGAACAAGTTGACCGAGCACGGTGACCGATGTGTCTGTGGCCACATCTAGTGTGAGGCGTAGGGCATCGCGCACGCCGAAGCACATGCCATAATGAGAAGCGAGTTGGATATTCATATATATTTTGTTGGTTGGTTGGGTTGAGTTAATTAACTTTGTGACGCAAAGTCTTAAGGCAAAAAAAGTCAGGGGTATTTGGTATGTCGAACGATAGCTTCCAAGATTTTTAAATACGTTTGGAATGCGTTTTGGCCTGATGCTGTAATTTCGTAACTAGTGCATTGGCGAGCGCTATCGGCAGCAGTTGCTTTGGTTTCGTGAACATATTTTTCTCTTGTCAGGGTCCGTAGATGGGTGATGAGATTGCCATCGCTCAATTTAAGTTCCGATTTAATATCCTGAAAAGCACGAGGACTTCGTGTAGTCAGTAGGGTCATAATGGAAAGCCGTGCTTTCTCGTGGATGACAGGGTCGAGCTGAGTGAAGTCAATCATTCAGGATGGATGGTGCAGTCACGGCGAGTTTGGGAGTATTTAAAAAAACCGCGACGCTATAGATAATATGGAAAAATCCAAAGGTAAGTCCAAGAAAGAGAGAGGCCATCGCTTGTGAGCTTTGTCCTAGAATAGTGCCGGGATTTAGGGACCAAATGATTGTGAGAGCGATACCGCCTGCTACAAATGCTCGACCGAGTCGGATCACAGACTTTGGAGCAAAGTTGGCCGTGGATAATAAAGCCAGGCCATAACAGAGGATCCAGACCAGTGCAGCCAGAGCAATTTCTTCTTTGAAGATAATCAGACAGATCCCCAAAATCCCGCCCACCATAAGTGGAGGAACTACTGCCCGAAGCGCCATGCGTAATCCATCCGTGACAAAAGCTTGGCCCCGCCCCTTAGATTCACGCATGAGCAATAAAAGATTCAAAATAGTAGAAAGCGCCAAGAGAATCATCCAAGATGCTAGGAACTCTCTTCCTGATAATGAAGCGCTTGTGACGTATTCCGTGCGGAAAAATCCAAGACATGACACAATTAGAGCTAAAACTCCTCCGAATAAGGCCGCGGTAGCCGATAAGGCGCGATAGATGTGTGCCCTCTCCATCAAGGTGCGAATGATGCGGAGATGTTCAATAGCTGTTTTTTCAGCAGATAATTGGCCTAGCATAAAACACTTTGTAGCGCAAAGTTAATTTTCAATCAAGTGATTTTATGCTGACTTTTAAGATAATCGGCCCCTCAGTTTGATCTTGCTTAGGGTGCTGTGTCGTTAAACGGTGAGATGATGTTTGGATACTCGGTGAGTTGAACGAGATTGATGCCATAGAGCTGACAGATGGCGTCTGCTTCCGAGTCCGCATAATCATCGCGATAGTATATTTCTTTGACCCCATAAGCGCAGAGCATTTGAGTGCAACTGCTACAGGGCTTCGTGGTGCAGGCTATGAGTTTGACATTTCCACGGGTAAAGAGCGAACAAAGATTAACTTCAGCATGTAACATGAATTTGCGTCGAGCGTCTCGATCAAGCCAGAATACATGGTCAGGATTGAATCCAGGAGCGAGCCCGTTGTAGGCGGTGCCGATGACTCTGTTGTCAAAATCAAACGCTACCGCACCGACTTTACGAAAAGGATCCTCGGAACGTAAGCTTGCAACATGTGCGAGGGCCATGGCGTATTCAGGGATGCTAAGGCGTTGTTTACTGCTATTTTGCTCTGGTGCTGACATACTTTCCTTGAATTAGAGTCTACCTTAAGCATGCTTTGTTAGTTAAAAAGGTCAAAGTGACATGAAATTCAGTTGCTTGAGCCTTACAACCAAGCTCATACTAAGCGCGAGATATATGTTTTATGAGCATTATCTATAATAGATATAACTCCAAAATTTTTCGGAAAAGGGAATAATTCACCTCGACAATAAGGCGTCCCTTTGCTTGCATAAGTAACTGCTCATTTTTCAATAGTTCATTTGTTTATGTTTTTGATTGCCAAGCGAATAACCCAGAAGGCTGCCGTTACGGTTGCTCTGATGATGTTTTTCGCAGTTACATTCAGAACGGCATACGCGCAAACAGGTGTGGCACCATCCCAAACTAGTGTTTTTTATGATGATCTGCGCATTCGCGCTA
>VFKY01000407.1 GCA_009885275.1 Verrucomicrobiota bacterium
TGGTGCTCTCAGGCCCAGCAGAATGATGAAAGCTATTGCGAGTTTGATCATCTTAGATTGAGGTGGGAGTTGGCCCTGAAAATCCGACCATACAGAGGCTAAGCTAAGCTAAGCGAAACTAAGCTATGATGGAGGGGTGCGGCGGATTGATAGTAGATTATAGATGATGGATCAAGGATGGAGTGACGAGGGACTCAAATTTGGGAAGCCGGAGCGCAAGGTTCATACCCCTTTTGTTGAACTATTGGTTTCATGTAAACGGAGTCCCCATCCAGATGAATGCGCGAAGTCCAGACTAACTTACAACCTCACCCGTCTCAAACGTTCCTCGGAGATCGAATGAGCCGCGCGCCAATCATGACAAAGACACCCCCCACTGTCAGAAAAAGCAGATCAAACCATAACTGATGCGGATGACCGGGAAGCACGTGATGGATCCTGAGAATGTGATGGTCAATAACGCCCTCAACCACATTAAACACGCCCCACCCCGCCAGCATTGCGCCAAACAAAACCCGACCATTCCAGGCTGAAGCACCATGCTGCGCAGCACGAAACAGCATCGCCGTTCCCACCAGCGATATCAGCCAGAGAGCCAGATGAAAAAAACCATCCTGTTTATTCTGAAGTTGAAGTTGCTCAATGGATGCGGACTGACAATGCTCGGTCACACAGATCAAATGATGCCAGCCTAAAATCTGATGAAGAACAATCCCGTCCGCAAAGCCTCCAAATCCCAAACCGAGAACAATGCCTGCCTGAACCAATGGATGTTTTAGAGCCTTTCTCATGACACTGGAGCGATGCTTCACAACGCGCGTAGAAAGGCCAGTAAATCACTTTTTTCTTCCGCACTCAGCTTGGTTTCGAGGATCAGATTAAAAAATTCCACCGTGTCCTCCAATGTTATCAGCCGGCCATCGTGAAGGTAAGGCGGGGAATCTTTGATGCCGCGCAATGGAAACGTCTTGATCGGCCCGTCCGCGCTAGCTGTGCGGCCATTGACTGTTTTCGTCTTGAAGAAGCGTTCCGCTTGCAGGTTGTGCATCGAATTGTCGGTATAGTAAGGCGGTGTATGGCAGGTCGCACATTGCCCTTTGCCAAAAAAGATATCCTGACCACGGCGTTCCACTTCAGAGGCTTTAGCATTCAGTTTGCCGGTGACCCCGAGCTTCGGAGCTGGCGGAAAATCGAGCAGCGCCTGGAACTCCGCCATGAA
>VFKY01000218.1 GCA_009885275.1 Verrucomicrobiota bacterium
CCAAAGCCTTCCTGTTGCGTGCGCCATTTTTTGTAAAAAGCGCCGACCGTAAAGACGATGGCGAGAACAATGAAAATGCGACGGATGTGATCGAGCATGGGATTAGGCTGTAGGTTATAGCCTATAGGCTGTTTGCAATGTAGGGTCACGCATTATTTCTTCCAAACAGCCTATAGTCTAAACAACCTGAGCAGTCACTGGATGGACATCTGCATGGAAGTATTGATATCCTGAAGGAAGGGCCGCAGATTGGCATGTTCCTCTTTTAAGAGAAGGGGATCAGTCGTCAGAGTGCGCATTGCCAGTTGGCGAGCCAAAGCTACCAAACGTGTGTCCGCGAGCATTTCGCCAAAACACAGAGGTGCTTGTCCGCTCTGCGCCTGGCCTAAGACATCACCAGGACCACGTCGGCGCAAGTCTTCTTCGGCAATGAGGAATCCATCGTTGGTTTCCTCAAGAATATGGAGTCGTTGTTGGGATTCTTTGTCGCCTTTTGCAATGAAGAGAACGGCATAGGAAGTATGGGTGCCGCGTCCAATGCGTCCGCGCAATTGGTGTAACTGAGCCAGTCCATATCGACCGGCATCATGGATTAGCATCATGGTGGCGTTTGGCACATCGACACCTACTTCGATAACGGTGGTGCTCACCAGTGCTTGGATGTCGCCTTTGCGAAATCGTTTCATGATAGACTCCTTTTCCTCGGGAGCCATGCGTCCATGCAATAACTCGACCGAGTTTGGAGCGAGGCGTTTTGACCATTCCGTGAACCCCGTTTTTGCGGCGCTAGCGTCGAGTTTTTCAGATTCTTCAATGAGCGGATAAACAATGTAGCACTGCCGACCTTCATCCAGTTGGGTAAGTACAAACTTGGTGACGTCTTCTACTTTAGTAATTTCACGCACCGCAGTGATAACCTTGCCCCGCTCTTTGGGGCGTTGATCGATGGTCGAGACATCGAGGTCGCCATAGAGCGTTAGAGTTAAAGTCCGGGGTATGGGGGTTGCCGTCATCACCAGCACATCCGGCATTCTTCCTTGATCGATGAGCTTGGTTCGTTGAGCGACTCCAAATTTATGTTGCTCATCAATGACTACCAACCCGAGTCGTGCGAACGATTCCTCGCCATAGAGCAAAGCATGAGTGCCGATTAAGAGGTGAGGTTCATTTGAAGGAAGGGGGGCGACAGCATTAATTTCTGCCGTCGAGTCGACGGCAGAGGCAGGCCAGCGGCCAGCGCTCCCCAATGAGTAGCCATCCTCACGCTTGCTTCCTGTTCGCAGTGACACGCGGATGCCTAGGGGTTCAAGCCAACGCAGCGCATTGGCGTAATGTTGCTCCGCAAGAATCTGGGTCGGAGCCATGAGTACGGTTTGTTGACCGGCCTCCACCGCGATGAGCATGGCAGCTAAAGCGACAACGGTTTTACCGCTGCCGACATCGCCATGGAGGAGTCGATTCATGGGCTGGAGCTCCGCCATGTCTTCTTTAATTTCCTCAAGACAACGCTGTTGGGCCTCGGTGAGCGTGAAGGGAAGATTATTGAGAAACTCGGTGGCTAGTGATCCTGTAGCTGGCTGACTCCATCCTCTTGTTTGTTTGAAATGCAGCTTTCGTTTCACCACCCGGAGTTGCATGAGGTAGAACTCTTCCAATGCGAGATAACGTTTGGCCTGTTCCAAATCGGATTGTTCGATCGGGCGATGCAGGGTAAGCAAGGCCTTACCGCGGCTCATCCCGGCAAACTCACCTGCGGTCTTAGGTTTGGGTAGGAGATCAGGAATACAGGTGGCATTGAGTTGATCGATAACCTGCCAAATAGCAGCGCGTAGTGGCTTTTGTTTCAACCCACCCCGAAGCCTGTATATAGGAACGAGGCGCCCTGTGTGAATCTTGGCGGTCGCATCATCCTCTTCATCGCGCACCACTTCGTAGTCAGGGTGATCCATGATGAGTCGAGCCTTAATCTCTTTGATTTTGCCATACACCATGAGCTCCATATCCACGGCGAGGACTTTTTGGAGAAAGGTCATCTTAAACCAGCGCAGGGTGAGTTGCTGGTTCATCAGGTTATTTTGGGCAGCTTCCACCACGACTTCGAAGACGCCGCCACCTTTCCCAAAGCGTAGCACCCGCGTTTTGAGAATACGGACATGGTGACAAACGGGTGTTTCACCAGGTGAAAACCCTTTGAAGGCCAAACTTCTTCGGTCTTCGTGGCGCGTAGGATAGCAGGTGACCAGATCACCCACAGTGTTGATGCCTTCGCTGTTGAGCATTTTCAAAGAGAACGCAGGCAGGCCAGGCACCGCATCGAGAGCGGTGTCTAAGGGAATACTTGCGGCTTTTGTCATCTTGGCGATGGTGGCAAGTCTTTGACTTATGTCATGCAATTCCCTCACCTATTGATGTTTAATGAACGTGTTATCCTTCGCTGATCTCGACAAAGTGCATGTCTGGCACCCGTTCACGCCAATGAGCGATTGGTGTGCACAAGAGCATGAGCCGTTGATGCTTACTGAGGGGCAGGGATGTTATCTCTTTGATCAACATGGTCGCAAGTATCTCGATGGCAATGCTTCTATTTGGACCAATATTCACGGGCATAACCATCCGCGCATCAATGCTGCCATCCGCGATCAACTGGATCGTGTTGCCCACACTTCATTCCTTGGGTTTGGAAGCCCACCAGCATCGCAGTTGGCCCAGGAACTGGTAAATTTGTTTCCAGGGAACCCGCTGAATAAAGTTTTTTATTCAGACAATGGATCAACTTCCATTGAGGCGGCCTTGCGCATGGCTTTGCAGTATTGGAAACAGAATGGCCGACCGGAACGTGATACGATTATAGCCTTTGATGCCGCCTATCATGGTGACACGCTTGGAGCCGCGAGCATGGGGGGCATCTCTTTATTTAAGGGAAGCTCGAATCAGTTTGGCTATCATGTAGAGCGTGTTTCAGGCATGGATGCCATCAGTAAAATCGGCCATTCACGCATTGCCGCAGTTATCATTGAACCGTTGATGCAGGGCGCAGCCGGTATGAAGACATGGCCCAAAGGCATGCTTAAAGAATTGGAAACATGGTGTCGTGAGCGCGATATTTTTCTCATCCTTGATGAAGTGATGACAGGCTTCGGTCGTACGGGAACGATGTTCGCGTGTCAGCAGGAGGACGTGATCCCGGATTTTATTTGTCTGGCCAAAGGATTGACAGGTGGCTATTTGCCGTTGGCGGTGACCATGACTTCACAGCGGGTGTTTGATGGATTTCTCGGCGATGCCTCAGAAGGTCGCACTCTTTATTACGGGCACAGTTACACAGGTAATCAACTGGGGTGCGCCGCCGCTTTGGCGAGTCTTGAAGTGTTTCGTGAGGAGAAGGTGCTGGAGCAGTTACCCGCGAAGGTAGAGTATTTCGGGCAACAACTTCAAAGCCTGCTGGAGATGAAGCATGTCGCAGAAGTGCGGCAATGCGGAATGATGGCAGGCATTGATATCGTGCTCCAGAAAGAACCTCGTATAGAGTATGAAGCTTCGGAAAAAATGGGAGTCCGCATCTGTTGTGACGCTCGTCGTCATGAATTGCTCACTCGTCCAATCGGCAATACTCTGGTGTTGATGCCACCTCTTTGTGTGACGATGGCGCAGGTGGACCTCATGGTTGCAGCGTTGCGATCAAGCATTGAACTCTTATGTGGTGAGTAATTACGGGAGGGCAACTGAGTGAAAGATTGTTGAAGCATAGTCGTTTTCACAGTTCTATGATTTCACGTCTTCTTTTCTGCGCATTCACTTCTGTGATTTCACTTTCCGCAGCAGAGCGTTCTCCAAACATCATCATCATGTTTGCTGATGATATGGGCTATGGCGATCTCGGTTGCTATGGTGCCAAGGGTTATGCGACACCTCATCTTGATCGCATGGCGAAAGAAGGGGTGCGCTTTACCGATTTCTATGTCTCTCAGCCCGTGTGCTCCGCTTCGCGTGCTGCCCTGATGACAGGGTGTTATTCCAGTCGCGTGGACATTCAAGGCGCGCTCTCGCCGAAGGCAAACTATGGACTGAATCACGATGAGATGACCATTGCCGAAGTGGTGAAGCAGAAGGGGTATGCCACGGCGATTTTTGGGAAATGGCATCTTGGACATCATGAGAAATTTCTTCCTGCTACTCAAGGTTTTGATGAGTATTACGGTCTGCCATACTCGAATGATATGTCGCCCATGCCGCAGAATAATCCGACCGTGAATGCCGCGAAGACGTATCCGCCGTTGCCGTTGATCGAGGGAACGAAGACTATTGAGACAGAACCGGATCAAAGCAAGCTCACCACGGAATACACTGAGCGCGCCGTGAGTTTCATCAAGCGAAACAAGGAGAAACCATTCTTCCTCTACGTGCCTCACGCCATGGTGCATGTGCCTTTGTATGTGTCGACTAAGTTCAAAGGCAAAACTGAGCGAGGTCTTTATGGTGATGTGATGGAGGAGGTCGATTGGAGTATGGGTGAGATCCTGAAGACGCTTAAAGAAGAGGGGCTCGATGATAACACGCTGGTTATCTTCACCAGCGACAACGGACCATGGGGAATCTTCGGCAATCATTCCGGTTCAGCGGGTCCTTTGCGCGAGAGTAAGGGCACTTGTTATGAGGGGGGCGTGAGAGTACCTTTCATGGCTCGTTGGCCCGGTAAAATTCCTGCGGATAAAGTGTGTCATGAACCTTGTATGACCATCGATCTGTTGCCGACCATTGCGAAATTGACGGGTGCCGAACTGCCTTCGAAGCCGATTGATGGCAAGGACATCTGGCCACTGTTATCGGATAAAGCTGGAGCGGTATCACCACACGAAGCTTTGTATTTTTATTATGCTGACAATCAATTGCAGGGCATGCGTAGTGGAAATTGGAAGCTCATCTTCCCTCATACTTGTCGATCCATCGAAGGCGCAACCTTGGGAGTCGATGGAAAAATGGGAGTATATACCAAGCGCGAGACCGGACTGGAGCTCTATGATTTAAGTGTCGATATCGGAGAGAAGACCAATGTCGCGGCAGAGCATCCTGATGTGATGATTAAGCTGCAAGCAATGGCGGAAACGATGCGACAGGAGCTCGGCGACTCGCTTACGAAGAGCAAGGGTAAGGCCGTACGACCACATGAATCCTTGTGATTTGTCGGACTGTTTCATCTGCATCCCTAACAAAGCCTTTACTTGGAGCGTTAATTCGTATTGCATGAATACCTTTATGAAGCGCTTTTTACCCATCCTCGCCCTTGGCTTATCTCTCGCCTCCTGTAGCAAGAACGAAGCTAGCAAGCCCCAGGCTCAGAAGGAAACACCTACGGTTGCTCCTGTGGTTGTTGCCCCAGTCACAGAGGTTCCCAAGACCCCAGAGCCCAAGGTTGTCACGGAAGCTGCGGCCCCTGCCGCAAAACCCTCTGAATTTGCGGTGACAGATCCTAACGCGGGATTGGGTGACTTCGGCAGCCCTGAGCCTATTGAACGGGCTGATCTACCTCAGCGTGGCATCGTTAGTTTCAATATGGAAGATCATAAAAACAGCTTCGCGCCTATGCAGCATTGGGAGCAATATAACTTGCCATTCAAAGCCGCGCGCAGTGGCCGCTATAATGTACGCATCACTTACACCCTTAAAAGTTCCACGCTTGGGGTGCAGTTTAAATTGGGTGAAGATCGCTTTAAGAAACAATTGATGGGTACGGGCGGTGCCAAGTCGCGCGTATATTTGGGAGAAACTTCCATCGCGCAGCCCGGCGATCAATTCATGGCTTTATACACTCCCAATGGCGCTGGTTGGAATACTTTTATATTGCATGATGTCTCCCTCGTACCTGCTTCAGAGGGTGAGGATGTAAAGGCTGCTGAGGATGGATCGGTGAATTTACTGGCGAAGGATGCGACTACCTGGAGTCAGAATATGCGTTACGAATCGAAGGAAGAAAAAAATTGCCTCGGTTTTTGGACAGAACTGGAAGATTTCGCCGAATGGGAATTTACGGTGGACAAGCCCGGCAAGTATAAGGTTACCGTGCATCAAGGTTGCGGCGCTGGCGGTGGTAGTGAGGTCGCCGTTCTACTGGGTGAGCAACAACTAAAGTTTACGGTGCAAGACACGGGTGGATTCCAAAAATGGGCGCCAGTGAGTGTCGGCGAAGTGGAGATCAAAAAAGGCGGTACCTATCGTCTTGCCGTGAAACCACAGACCAAAAACGGTAGTGCCATCATGGATGTACAAAAGGTTGTATTAGTGCCTGTGTCATAAGCGACTCCCACTTATCGTTTATTTTGTAGGACGAGCGCTCCGCTCGTCGAAGAGATGTGGTGCTTCCGC
>VFKY01000014.1 GCA_009885275.1 Verrucomicrobiota bacterium
CAAGACGCCAGCATCGCCTTATGCTGCAGCTCTGATTGAGAATCGCACTCTTGATTTCGCAGCCTTGAAGGATGCTTATAAACAGCTTGCCGCGAAGGTTGATCATCTTCTCGTGGAAGGTGTTGGTGGTTGGGAAGTGCCTCTTGCCCCGCACTATACTGCTGCTGACTTTGCAGAGGAACTTGGATTGCCGGTGCTGCTTGTGGCGAACAACAAGCTTGGGGCATTGAATCACACGTTACTGACTGTGAAAAGCATTCTTGCGCGAGGGATCGCCTGCGCGGGCATTGTGCTCAACTATGCCGCAGCGGAACGTGATGTATCAAGCATCTCTAACCGGATGATCCTGGAGAACATGACCGATGTTCCTGTCATCGGTGAAGTCATGCATGGGGAAACCGATGGGGCAGACTTGTTGGATGCGATACTGACGGCACTGAAAGAGTAGCTCGACATTCCAATGTCGAGTCCGGCCGAACAGTCTCTCTCGACATTGGAATGTCGAGCTACGCGTTTGACCCGTGCCTACCCTGTGGCAATCTTCCTTTGTGTCCTCTTCTTCTCATTCTCATCAAGACGCCCATTTTGAAACTCAGGCCATCCATGTCGGACATGACTGGCGTGAAGAAACGGGTGCAGTCATTCCCCCTATCTTTCTCACCAGCACTTTTGAGACAGGTAATCCCGGTGGGTTCGATTACACACGCTCGGGCAACCCCAACTTCCGCAACCTCCAACAAACGCTCGCGGCACTAGAAGGCGCAAAACACAGCACCGTCTTTGGCAGTGGTGTTTCCGCCATCACCGCAGTGGTTTCCACTCTGAAATATGGAGACGTGGTTGTACTGGAAGAGAACGTCTATGGTTGCACCTACCGGCTCTTTGCGCGTGTCTTCGAAAAATTTGGAATCAAGGCCTGTTACTTCGATCTAAGTAATCCTGCCAACTACGCAAAAATCACCGAGCTCAAACCTGCACTGGTCTGGATTGAATCCCCCACCAATCCTCTGCTCAAAATATTGGACATCGCAGCTATAAGCGACGTCGCCAGTCGCGTTCAAGCCCCGGTGATCGTCGATAACACCTTTGCCTCAAGTTATCTCCAACAACCCATCAAGCTCGGAGCCACGCTCTCGCTGCTTAGCACGACCAAATATTCCAACGGCCACTCCGATGCTCTCGGCGGGGCTGTTTGCACGGACAATGATGAATGGCAAGAAAAGATGATCTTTGCCCAAAAGGCTCTCGGATTGCAACCGTCACCCTTCGACTCCTGGCTCATCTCACGCGGACTGAAAACACAAGTCGTGCGCATGGAGCGACACTCCGCCAATGGCCTCGCCCTCGCGGAGCGCCTTGAACAAAACCCCGGGGTTCGCTGGGTAAAGTATCCCTTCCTGCCTTCGCATCCCCAGTATGAGCTCGCTAAAAAACAGATGCGCAGCGGCAGTGGCATCGTCACCGCGGACCTGGGACTGAGCTTGGAACAAACCATGACCTTCATGAAGAAACTGCGATACTTCACCCAGGCCGAAAGTCTCGGCGGCATCGAGAGCCTTATCTGTCACCCTGCCAGCATGACTCATGCGAGCGTGCCCCGCGAAGTGCGCGAAGCCGTGGGCATCACCGATGGTGTAGTCCGTTTCTCTGTAGGTATCGAACACATTGACGACTTGTGGAATGATGTCGTGGAGGCGATTGCCAGCATATGAGAAATCTCCTTACTGATCCTCTCTGGCGCGCCGAAGATCTCGGAGTACCACTTCCACCGACGCCTTATGGCGTTTCGGTTTCGCTTCCGTTATGGAAACACGTTATCGGTTATGAGGAAAAAGATCCTGAAATCGTGTCGAAATTCCAAAGTGGCTACCCGCGCTTCAGTTTGCCACCAAGCATCAACGCTCTTTTTGCAACCGCAGAGAAGGAGTTCGCGAGTGCTGATGAACGCGCATTGGTTTTTCCTCGCATAGTGCATGCTCAACGCTGTGCTGATTTTATCAAAAAGCACGTTGGCACCATTAGCAGAGTGCTGGAGATGGGGCCGGAGAAGCTTGGCGCCATTATTTTTCCTGCAACAAGCTACGACACCGCTCGCCGTTACTGGCGCTTCTGTGGTGAAGTCGTCAGCTCGCGCCAATCCGAGTTCACTCTCGGTAAAGGCAGTCAAACCGTGACTGAACCCGAGGGGGAACAAGCGAGACGGACCATTAAAGAACGCCTATCCGGCATCACCGGACAACCAGTGGAAAACATCTTTCTCTTCCCCTCCGGCATGGCTGCAAACTGTGCCGTTCACCGGATGCTCACCACCTTGTTTCCCGATCGCAAGACGGTGCAACTCGACTTCCCCTATGTCGATGTCTTGAAGCTTCAGCAAATCTTTGGCTCAGGCGCAC
>VFKY01000104.1 GCA_009885275.1 Verrucomicrobiota bacterium
ACGCGCGGTGAGTGGATTCGCGGGATCAGAGATCCATTTAGCGAGAGTCATGCGGCGCTCTTGATCTGTAGCGGATTCCGTTAAAGTTAAGCGTGAACCGATCTTTGAAAGCACCGAAGGTACTACCACTTCACGTGGATCAGACACATCGCCACGAAACAACCGATGTGTCGGGATAGGGTCAATGAATTTACCCGCATAGACCATCGGAAAACTCATTGCCTCAGCGAGGGAGTCACTGACTTTTTTGCGCAGTGCCACCACCTCATTAAGCTTCGCAGCCTCTTTTGCTGGGAGCCCATCAATTGAGAAGATAGGCCCAACCACTTTACGACCAAAGGGCAAGCGATCCTGGGCAGTTGCCACCGTTTGCCAAGTCTGACCATCCCTACTCACCTCAATACGATACGCCGTGGCCGTGCGATCATTGTAGCGTGCCACGTTATCACGATCACGGCTCCAGACCACGCGATCTACACGCTCGGTCTTTGCCAGCTCAATACAAACCCACCCCTTGCCTCGCTCGCCAGAAATCCAGGAACGCTCATTCCCATAGCGCCCATCATTAAGATGCTCTAGTTTGTGAAGTGGATTATTCGGATAATTGCTCGATGAGGTTGCCTTAGTGCCCAAGGAAGCAAGGGCCACATTCCGCGATGACGAACCGGCAGTGAAAATTTCAAGTTCATCAATGCACGGCTCAAGTTGAGTGGTGGCATCTACATTAAATCGGACAAACTTTGCCTCCACTGGGGCAAAGCGATCTGTATTCACGGCACGCTGCACCGGCAATCGCAAGCGCGGCTGTTTGAGGGCGATCGAACCGATCTCCTCTTGTAAGACAATCATATCCGTTGTGGGATGTGCGGCGCTAGATCCCTGCCGAAGAATGAGCTTAGTCGTGGCCGTGAACTCTTGCACCCCCATGTCTTTGAACCCACTCCAGAGCTTACGATTAGGCATCTTTCCTGTGCCATCAGCAAATTTACGCTGGTCAGCTTTACCAATTTCCCGCTGATCCTGCTTCGTGGAGAAATCACCATCGGCATCGAGCACATAACTCGCTTCGGGATCGTGCGACTTAAACCCGCTGCCCCATGAAACCCACACGCGGAAACGACCTGCGGTTTTTGGCGCCCAGGCAAAGACATCACCCTTTGGATTGGTGGTTGGCCAAACCCAATAGCCATCGCCCAATGTGGGTGGATTTGTAACATCACCCATAAAACCCACTTCACCACGTGCCGGACCCGATTCATAGACCGTGCGGGCATCGCTACTCTTCTTGATTGCCTGAGTTTGTTCATCATCATTAGGACTGATAATCATGGTCCGACCAGTACCAGCTATGGGTTCGAATTCACGCATGTGCTCATCCACCGATGCCAATTGTGTTTGTAACGCTGTCGTTTTTTTCTTTCTCTCTTCCGTGTCCCCGGTTTTGATCGCGCGCTCACCGTGTTTCACGCCCGAGAAACACGCAACCATTCCGTAGTAATCCTCATTGCTGATAGGATCAAATTTATGATTGTGACAACGCGCGCAATTCACCGTGAGGCCAAGAAAAGCACCACCAGTAGCGCTGACCATGTCGTTCAACTCATCGGCACGCTGCTGTGCGGTAAGGACCGGGTCCGGGCTTTTCACAATATCCGTGGTGCCGCCTACTATGAAAGCCGTGGCAGCATCCATGCCTGTCGCATCGCCTGCCAGTTGCTCCTTAATGAACTGATCATAAGGGGTGTCGTTGTTAAACGACTGAATAACATAATCGCGATACGGCCATGCGTTAGGCCGGAAACGATTGGTCTCAAATCCATCGCTCTCCGCAAAGCGAACCACATCCAACCAATGACGCGCCCAGCGCTCGCCGTAACGTGGAGACGCAAGCAATGAAGTAACGAGTGCCTCGATCGCAGACTTCGGAT
>VFKY01000033.1 GCA_009885275.1 Verrucomicrobiota bacterium
AGGCGGTCGCGAAGTTGGAGAAGATCAGAGTGACTGTGTAACGAAAACTCAAATCTCCACGTCGTCGGTGGACTACCTGAAATTGACCGCGTAGCGGTCGCGGACGGTAGCCGTGGGCTTAAACCCACGGCTACCTTCCCAGACCACTACGCGGTCATGATGGATGGCCGCAAAACTTATTTCTTCCGCGGCGGCCCCTTGGGTGCGTCTTTCGACTTGCCCTTGTCTTGTGCAGGTCTCCGGTCACGGTTACCGCGCGGTTTTTCGTCGCCCTTGGTTTTTCTCTTATCGTTGCCCTTATCGCGACGTTGCTGCTCTCTTCCCCTGTCCTGACGCGGTTCTGATTTACGAGCTTCTCTTGCGGCTGCGATGCCGGGTTTTTCCACTAGAGTGAAATCCACCTGTTTCTTGAAACTGTCCACGGTGTAAACATTCACCGTAACGATGTCACCAAGCTTGATGATGCGGCGACTGTGTTTGCCGTAGAGCTGATTGCGCATCGGATCAAAGATGAAGAAGTCATCGGGCACGGAGGAGAGATGCACCAATCCACTCATGCCAAGATCAGAGACTTCAACAAAAAAGCCGAAGTTCCGAATGTCTGTGACCATCGCGGGATAGGCTTCGAGTTTACCGGATTTGATTTGCGCCTTGAGGTAGGCATACATTTTCACCTCTTTGCTGTCGCGTTCCGCATCCGAGGAATTGCGCTCGGTACCGGTGATGTGATCGGCAATATCCTTGAGTTCTTTCGGTGTGATCAGAGCGTTGTCGAACAAGACACGATGCACCACGAGATCGGCGTAGCGACGAATGGGCGACGTGAAGTGAGTGTATTTCGTTTTGCTCAATCCATAGTGACCAAGAGGCTCCACGGCATATCGAGCTCTCATCAGGGAACGAAGAAATCCAATCTTCAAAGCTGGACCTATGGGTAGGTCTGCCAGTTGGCGCAGTAGCTTTTGCACTTCCGGACGACGCGTCAAGTTCCCACAAGGAACGTGATGACTGAGCACTTGATCGCGAAATTCGATGAGTTTTTTCTCCTTCGGTGACTCATGCACCCGATACACCGCTGGCCGATTGATCTTCATCAGTTTGGTAGCAACCGCTTCATTTGCGAGTAACATGTATTCCTCGATCAATTGGTGAGAGACATCGTTTTCGATTTTCTCAATCCGCAGGACCTGACCCTGTTCATTAAGACGAATCTTTGATTCCGGAAAATCGAGATCGAGTGACCCTGCTTTGAATCGAGTGCGGCGGATGTTTTGAGCCATCTCATGAGCTTGATGCACCATGCGCTCGATGTCATTAGTCGCCGGCTTTTCGATGGTGGCCAGCGCCTCCTTATAGGTGAACCGACGCTTAGAACAAATTAAGGCGGCGTAGAATTTGGTTTGGAGTACCGTGCCGTCGGAGGAGAGTAAAAACTCAACGCACTTGGTCAAACGATCGACATTCGGTTTGAGCGAACAAAGCTCATTACTCAAGGCTTCAGGCAGCATTGGAATGACGCGATCCACCAAGTAAGTTGAATTACCGCGCTTCTTCGCTTCAACATCGAGATGACCTCCGGGTTTCACATAGTGTGAAACATCGGCGATATGAACCCAGAGACGCCAGCGATCCTGTGACATGCGCTCTAAACAAATGGCATCATCAAAATCTTTCGCATCATCAGGATCAATGGTGATGACGAGATGCTCGCGACAATCGACACGCTCTCCCAAGGCGGCACCGGATTCGTGTTTCTCACGTTCCAGAGCAATGGTGTTGGCCTCATGCAGGACTTCTTTCGGAAAGTGCAAGGGCATGTCGTAATGGCGGAGCACAGAAAGCATATCCACGCCCTCTTCATCCGGAGCACCGAGAACCTCGATAACCTCACCTTCAGGATTGCTGTTACGCGACTCCCATGAAACCATTTCCACGACGACCTTATCGCCAATCTGCGGCTGCCGTCCCACATCACGCGGCGGCGGCACGATAATATGATGACGCATCCTTGGATCATCAGGAATGACGTAGAGAAACTGTTTGCCGCGTTGCAAAGTTCCCACAAGACTGGCGCGTTTGCGTTCCAGGATGCGCACCACACTCCCAGTGTTTTCCTCTGATGGCGATTTACCCATCCCCGCTGGCTTCACATCACGTCGAACAAGAACACGATCCCCATGCATGGCGGTGGAGGTTCCACTTTCAAGAATCGCGATCTCCGTTAGTCCCGCTTCATCCGGCTGCAAAAAGCCACGACCTCCCCGTGTGATCTGAATAACCCCAGCGACGAGGTCGGCCTCGCGCGCTTGAATATAACGATTACCCTTCGTGCGTAGAATCAGCCCCTTGGTTTCCAGTCGACTGATCGCCTGCTGCAGCTCCTGCTGTTGATTGGGTCGCAATCCGAGGCTGCTGATCAGCTGTGGGACGTTGGAGGGGGTGTAGCTCTTCTGACTGAGCAGTTTCAAAATCTTATCATCCATGGTATATCATTGCACGCTTAGGCCACGTTCCGCCACTGGTTTGATTTGGGATGCGCTCTAGGCAAGCGGATATCGCAATCAATTTCTGATAGATCCATGGCAAGAGCGCCATTTTAATTCTTTTAACGCAGCTCAAAAGTGTCACCCCTCACTCCAACTTAAGCGGTGGTGGTGGCGCAAGCTTGATCGGCGATTGCTTATCAGACTGTTCCTCCACGGAGACAGCGCGTTGGATGACTGATCCATCCTCGTTCACCGGTTCGGCACGGATAATGGGTTGCACGGTATTGTAGGGGTCATTGCCCAGTACCGTCACGCCTTTCATGCGTACGGGTATTATGTTGGCGAGCATGGGGTTCACCGGAGATTGAGCGGGAGACAGAGTATCCGTCGCTCTGAGCGATGCGAGGAAGCTTGCTGCGTCACTGCCGCGATGCACATCACAATATACATCGTAGTTGCTGGCCTCACGCAAAAGCTCCTTGTAGGTGCTTCGAACTGCTTTGAAGCCACCATTGACGGTGTCGGGGACCTTTTCATAACAGGCATCCGTAGCTTTCTTGCCACTCTTCTGACAAACCTCGACCAATCGTCCCTCCTGCGGTGGCTGAATTTCTTCGGGCGCATATTCTTTCACCGTGGCATTCATCACATCTGTCCAGATAGGCAACACGATGCGGTTACTGTAAGCTCCGGTATAAATGGTTTTCTGCTGATCAAAGCCACCCCAGACACCGCAAGTCACGGCACTGCTGTAACCAAAGAACCACAAATCTTTGAACTCATAATGCGTGCCAGTTTTTCCAGCAAATGGAAGATTTTTTAAACCGTACTCCTCATAGGCAAGGTGACCGGTGCCACGCTTCAAAGCATCGATCAAACATGTATGAGTCTGGTAAGCGGCAGTTTCATCCATCACGGAATCCATGGCTTCTTCTTCCTTCACTTGATAGATAACCTTGCCTTCGTGATTCGTGATTCGATGGATGAGCGAGAGTTGTTTGGGGCGCTTCCCTTTGTTGGCAAAAGCACTGTAAGCGAGGCACATTTCGTCGAGCTTCACTTCACTGGCACCGAGGAACGAGCTTGGAAAATCACGTATTACTGACTTGATGCCCGCCTTGGCCACAAGTGCTTTCACAGGAGCCAAGGTAAGTTTTTCTCCTAGACGCACCGTGGCTGCGTTGCGGCTCTGGGTAAGAGCTTCTCTCGCCGTAATACTGTTTTCGTATCGCGTCACATCCTGTTCCGTGCCCCATTCACCGAGAATGCCAGTGAGACCCCCGATCATGACGCGCCGATTGTCGATAGGTCCATCCTCCAGTAACACGGGTGGATAATATTCTGGTTTTTGAAACGCGGCCGCATAGACAAAAGGAAGAAAAGCCGTGCCTGCGGGACGCTTGGATTGCACCGCGCGGTTGAACATACTATCGAGATAGTCGCGGCCACCCACCATTGCCAAGACACCGCCATCACGATTGTCCAATGCCAGAATAGCACCTTGAATATATGAGGGCTTGGGTTTGGGTGAATCCGCAGGAATGGCTTTACTGATCACCTTGTGACGAAAGTCTTCCACCAATGCCCTGTATTGCTGAAAAGTTTGATGCGTGTAATCCTTACTCTTTTCTAGAGCTTCAAATCGATCGCTCATTGCTTTCTCTGCGGTTTTTTGAAGCTTGCCATCGATGGTGGTATAGATGTTAAATCCGCCCAATTGAGCATCCTCTTCCCCGATAATATTTACAGCTTGTTGGCGAATTTCCTCATAAACATAGCTCAAGCGCGCATCGGCAATTCGCGGTGAGGTTGGTACCGGCGGCCTGAGGGAAAGTTCTTCCATTTCATCCTTGGTAATGTAGCCCTCATTTTTCATCCGGTCATAGACATGATTGCGGGCTTTCTTAGCACGGTCAGGATGCCGTAATGGTTGTAAATTGTTGGGGCTCTTAATCAAGCCACAGAGTGTCGCGCTTTCCTCGATCGTGAGCTCTTGAGCATCCTTGCCAAAATAACCCTGTGACGCCGCCTGCACCCCATAAAATCCGCCACCGAAATAAATACGATTAAGATACAACTCGAGAATTTCCGATTTGGTAAGATGCCGCTCTACCCTTTCGGCCACAAACCACTCCACGATCTTTCGAGTGTAACGCGATTTTTTATCGCCAGTCTCCAGTTCCTTGAGTTTGAATGCCTCACGCGCGAGCTGCTGAGTGATGGTGCTGGCGCCCTGTGTTTCACTACCCACTTTATAGTTTAGCCACACCGCGCGAATAACCCCGGTAAAATCCACTCCACCGTGTTGGAAGAACCGTGAGTCTTCCTCTGAAGTTAGCGCTTGGATGAAATGCATGGGCACCTGTTCCACCTTGATTGGGGTGCGGTTGAGCACGTAGATACGACCAATGTCATCGCCACGCCGATCAAAGATGAGGCTCGCTTTTTCGATTTTTTGCAGTGCTGACATGTCAAACTGCTCGGCCTGCTCCTGTAAGGGCTTAAGAAAAGCTAGCACCACCGCCAAGGTCGCAACACTGCCCAGCAAGACAACGATGAACAAGGTCGCAAACCACCAGCGCCTATAAAAAGGCGGTTTTCTACGTGCATTTCCCCCTTTGCTGCGTTGAGCCGGGTTCTTTTGCATGTTCTTGGCAATAGGATTGATATCAGGATCAGACATTAGAGCCGTTTGCGTTCGCGGCGGGTGGGATTATAGCCAGCTTTTCCCAAATGGCTAACGCAAACCCTGTCCTAAATGAATTCTTTCGAAAACGCCTTCGCGAGGCGCCGAATGGTCTGCTTGCATGGGCGGAAATAATGAACCTCGCCCTCTATGAGCCAAACATGGGGTATTACCGGAGCGGCGTGCG
>VFKY01000017.1 GCA_009885275.1 Verrucomicrobiota bacterium
CATGTCACTCCGATTCTCACTACTGCCTGTCCTGCTTCTTCCAATCCTCTGCTCAATTCAGGCTTCCGATAAAACTACTGCTCATGCACCAGAGCGTCGAGTTGTCTTTACCTGTCTATCTTTAGATGATGAGATAGATACTTTGTATTATCGTACCCTCATCAAAGATCCTAAGGCTCCAGCATATTATACGGTAAACAAGTCATCGGCCCTAACCTTCAGTACGCGTGGCCTAAAAATCGCCAGCAGCTTTCGTTCAGAGCCGCAGTCATATCTTGGACCTGCAATTCTCGAATTCTTCTCCAAACCACCTCCCACAAATCGAGCCTTAAATGACAAGGCGGTCGATCCAATCGCCAGCACTCTTCTACCCTCAGATAAGTCCCGTGTTCTGCTCTTGTTCTACAAGCGCACGCCAACTAGAACCCACCCCAATCTTCGATATCACATCGAGATTCTACCCGATGAGTTGGATGATCAACCCATGGGAGGCTATCTCCTTATCAACTCGACCCATAAAAATCTCATTGGAAGCATGGACAAGCAAGGATTTGAATTAGGAGCGCACTCTCAGCAACGGTTGTCTTGCCCAGCAAATACGGCAAAACAAATTGAATGGCTTTTTTGGGATGACTTACGCAAAGAAAAACCCATCTATAGCTCTTTATGGATTCATCGTCCTGATGGGAGAACCGTTGTCTTCATCACTGAGTCCGAAAATCAACGCGGAGACTTAACCATAAAAGCCATCCAAGACTTAGGAGAACCATCCAATCCGACGGAAGAAGCCCCACCCCTTCCGAAGTAATGGTTGACGTTCCTATCGTGGCAACGTCATGGTCAATATTTCAGAGCAGCGCGTCCCTACCTATTTCTTCGCCTTAGTCACAGCGGCAGAGAACCAATCGCCACCACCACCGCCACCTGAGCTACTTCCGCCACTGCTGAAACTACGATTGCCTTGCGTTGGTCTGTTCCCTTGAGGAGAACCTCCCCCGCCGCCCTGCTTCTTCTTTTCAAAATCAGGGTTCATTTTCATGGAGAGTGCAATGCGTTTTCGATCGAGATCCACTTCGGTCACGGTCACTTGAACTTTTTGCTGAACCTTCACGACTTCAGATGCGTCCTTCACAAAATGATCAGCAATCTGACTGACATGCACCAAGCCATCTTGGTGCACCCCGATGTCCACAAAAGCTCCGAAGGCAGTCACATTGGTGACAATGCCGGGAAGCTTCATGCCGACACGCAAGTCTTCAGGCTTCTCGACGCCTTCGGCAAATTTGAACATCTCAAACTGCTTGCGCGGATCGCGACCGGGCTTGGCGAGCTCACTAACGATGTCTTGCAAAGTAGGAAGGCCGACTTCATCACTGACATATTTTTTGAGATCCAGACGTTTGCGGATATCCTCATTACCCAAGAGTGCACCGATATCACACGACAGATCACCTGCCATGCGATTCAATAAGTCATAACGCTCCGGGTGCACTGCACTAGCATCCAATGGATTCGTAGCTCCACGAATACGGAGAAATCCCGCGGCTTGCTCAAAAGCTTTATCACCAAGACGAGGGATCTTCTTCAACTCATCGCGCGACTTGAAAGGACCATTCTCATTACGATAAGCCACAATGTTCGCAGCGAGAGATTGGTTCAATCCAGATACATAGGAAAGAAGCTGCTTACTAGCAGTGTTTACCTCCACACCTACGGCATTCACGCTGCTCATGACGACATCATCGAGACTGTCTTTAAGCAGGGTCTGATCGACATCATGTTGATATTGCCCTACTCCGATCGATTTTGGATCAAGCTTCACCAGTTCTGCGAGAGGGTCCATCAAGCGACGTGCAATGGATACTGACCCACGTACTGTCAAATCATGGTCAGGAAACTCTTCACGCGCCACTTCGCTGGCAGAGTAGATGGAAGCGCCACTCTCATTAACCATGATAATGGAGACATGCTTGGGGAGACCTATTTTATTGAAGAAGAGCTCAGTCTCACGACTAGCAGTGCCGTTACCTATAGCCACGGCTTCGATCTTAAAGCGCTCAATGAGATTGTGAATTAGTGTCTTCGCATGAAGTAATCCGCTGCCTTCCCCCAAGAGATAAATGATATCGTTGTGAAGCAATTTGCCTTGAGCATCGAGGCAGACAATTTTACAGCCGCTACGGAAACCAGGGTCAACTCCCATCACACGCTTTTGTCCCAATGGAGCAGAAAGCAGTAGCTCTCGAAGGTTGTCCGCAAAAACTTTGACGGCTTCCGCATCGGCTTTCTTCTTCGATTCCAAGCGAGCTTCCGTCTCCATCGATGGAGCAAGTAAGCGCTTGAATCCCTCTTGCACCGCTTCTTTGATTTGCTTACTACACGAAGTATTACCTTTCACAAAGAGAGCTTCCAAGATGCGTAATGAATCTGCTTCCGGCACGGAAATACGCATCATAACGAAGCCTTCTTTTTCACCACGACGAATCGCCAACAAACGATGTGATGGAATGCTCTTCAATGACTCACTCCAGTCGAAGTAATCGCGAAACTTTGCAGCATCCTTATCCTCCTCTTTACCGAACATCACCTTGGATGAGACAGTGCCGTTCTCTTTGGTCAATTTACGTATCGCTGCACGCGCTTCTGCATGATCACTGACACGTTCTGCAATAATGTCTCGCGCACCAGAAAGCGCTTCCTCAACACTGGCAACTTTCTGCTCATCCGGCACATCGGTTTTTACATAAGTAGCCGCTTCGACGGCGGGATCAACTGCGCCACTTGTTTGATTTTGCTCGATGAAATCGGCCAGTGGTTCCAACCCTTTTTCTCGGGCAATGATCGCACGAGTACGACGTTTTGGGCGATAGGGCGCAAACAAATCCTCGAGCACATTCATGGTCAATGCTTTCTCGATCTTCTCCTTCAGTTCGTCGGTAAGCAACTTGCGCTCATCCAGTGATTTCAAGATCGCTTCACGTCGATCATCAAGCTGCGCGAGTCGCAACATGCCATCCCGAATGCCCGTTATAGCGACCTCATCAAGCAATCCAGTTGCTTCCTTCCGATAACGAGCAATAAAGGGCACAGTGCCGCCTTCAGCGATCAACTTGGCCGTGGCCGTGACTTGCAAAGGCTTAATGTTCAGCTCTCGCGCAATAGTCTCAACGTGTTTCAGATTCATGATTTATAGAGTCAAGGAAGTGGGCGACTTCGATAACGGCAGAGAAGCTCGCGGCAAGGCAAAAGGTGCAGTGAGTCAAATTTCGCTTGCATCATTCATAGAGCGCTCACGAATTCCCCTTACTTAAACATAGGGTCTGTCGGATCTCCCTTCGCGAGCAAATACGCCAGTAGGTCAAGGATGTCGTTCTCGTGAAGTGTATTTAGCAGGTTTGACGGCATCAAAGAGATTTTAGAGGGGCCCATGCTTTTTATGAATTTAGGTTCGATAACCTTAAGCGCATCACGATCTTGGATGTCGATATTCAAGATAACCCTGCCACCCTTGGAGCTCACCAAGCGACCGAGTATCGTACTACCGTCCTTCAGTATCACTTCATGTTGCTGGTAAATTTCGCTGACTTCCTTGCTCGGCTCCATGACATGCGTCAGCAATTCCAGTGGTCCGTATTTAAGCGCCACTTTCGTAAGAGCAGGGCCAGCCGTGCTTCCTGTTTCATTAAAGCGATGACATTTAATACATGTAGCCTGTTGAAAGAGGTTGCGCCCATTGTCATACTGGCGCCCGCCCTCAAAACCAGCGCCAAGCAAACCTTCGAGATCTAGAATCTTCCAAGCCTTCACCAAAGGTCGCGGAGTAACGGATATCGAAGGTGATTTCTCCGGCGGATTGGCCGCATTCTTAGGCATGGGCGCCTGAGCGCGAAGCATCAAGTTACTCAAAGCAAGAATCACTATAATGCCAAATAATCGATCAAGCATGCGGGTAAGGTAATATGAATCCCATACTCTATTTTTAGGCCCCATATAATAATAATCCGTCTTTAGTATAGATTGCCATTGATAGGATGAAGAATTTTTCTGTGAGACTAACAGATTTTGATTATGCTGTGATATGTTTTGCCTGACATCACGACGTTTTATCTTGCCTATCATTTTCATGCTGAGCTTAAGCTCAATCTCAGGTTTGTTACTACTGGCTCAAACGCATTCTTCAGAACTAACCCCTAGTGAGGCTACTCTGAAATCACTCGTCAACGCGATTGAAACTCAAGAACAAGCTATCAGGGAAAAAAGATCTCAATTAGATAAGGCCGTTACACCAGAGGAACAAAAACTACTATTCGATGAACTAACGACATATACAAGCAAGCTAAACCAAACCATGCGCGACCTTACATCGATGGTTGCTGGGGTTCCTTATGAAAATGCCGACACTCAGCCCAGTCGCGCTATCTCCCTCCAAAACGAGATCAATGATCTGCTGGTGCCAGTTATATCTGTCTTGAAAGAGGCGACAGAAAAACCGAGAGCCATCGAGACGCTGACCAATAATATTTTGTTAAACAAGGAGCGAGTAACCAAGCTCAAAACGAGCCTTGAAAATACCCAAAGGCGACTGCAGCTTTATAGTGATGCCACGGTAAAGGATCGACTCAAGCTCATACTCGATAAGCTCAGCAAAGAATTACAAGAAGCGGAAAGCGACATCAGCATACAAGAGCATCGGCGTGATGAGTTAAAAGCTGGGCAGCAATCGCTTTTTGCCACCTCCACAGAGCTTTTCAGTAAATACTTTCAAGTCCGTCTGCTGAACCTGTTTCTTGCCGCGGCGACATTCATCGTCCTTTTTTTTGGATCAAGACTTACATATCAATATTTAAATCGTTTCCGGATTCTAAAGAAACGCGAAAGACCTACTTTTTACAGGAGACTCGCGGATGTCATCTTCTATGGCTTAACTTTTTTCGGAGCCATACTTGCCTCCATCTTTGTTCTTTATGTTCGTGGTGATTGGATGCTCTTGAGTTTATGCTTTCTCTTTTTTGCAGGTCTTGCTCTGGTCGCAAAAAATGCCATCCCACTTTATTACGAACAAACACGAATGCTTCTCAATTTAGGGGAAGTACGCGAGGGCGAACGTATCATCATCGACCAAGTGCCGTGGCTCGTAGAGTCTCTTAATTTTTTTACAACGTTGAGCAATCCACGCCTGACTGGAGGACAGTTGCGCATTCCCATTCGTCAGTTGAATTCGATGGTGTCGCGGCCTTATGATACGAAGGAGCCCTGGTTTCCATGTGAAGAAGGAGACTGGGTCACCTTGGATGATGAGCTACTAGGTCGCGTCATTCTGCAAACACCTGAGCAAGTGCAGTTGATATCTATCGGCGGGGCCAGAAAGACCTATAATGTTTCTTCGTTCCTAAAAAACAATCCAATGAACCTCAGTCAGGGGTTTCGAATCAGCACCACGCTTGGGCTCGATTATCGTCATCAAGCAGAGATCGCGGTGATAATCCCCTCGTTAATGCAAACGGATATCCACAAGGGATTGCTCACTGAAATTGATCATAACCATTTGCACCATGTCCTGGTAGAATTTTCGGCAGCAGCGGCTTCATCCCTAAATCTCTACATTGGTGCCGATGTCACTGGTGACCTTGCTTCGCGTCATGACCAACTCTCTCGTACTCTGCAACGTCTCGCAGTCGAATCCTGTCATAAAAACGGTTGGAGTATCCCACTGCCGCAGTTGAATCTTCATTTGCCAAATTCAGCAAAGGCATCACTGCCATCCTAGCTACATCAAGCCATTCCTTCTCGGGATGCCAGATCGCCCAGATAAGAATCGCTAACTGGAGTTTCACACCTTCACGAAAAGAGCTAAGCGAAAGATGCGTCATCTTCGTGAAAAAGTGAGCTATTTACTGCGCCACCACACCGCACAACTCATGGAGATTCATTGCCTCCAACTCGATTTCATAAAAGAAATGATAAGTAATCGATAAGGAGCGCATTCGCGCTCTGTATATTCTCCTCTACCATTCGTTTTAAAGGAAAGATGAAGCTTCGCCTGTATTTATATTTTGTATTTGCCACTCTGCTCGTGGCAAATGCAGAAACACATGCTGCTGACGACGATCAAGAGGAAGCGTCCGCATCAAGGCTCTCCATTAAACTCAGTCATACGGATGTTAAAGCCCGTCTATACGAACCTGATGAATCACCGCCCAAAGCTATTTTTATTTTCGGCTCTGGTGATGGCGGTTGGTCCGCTTGGGAAGACGCAACCAGTCATTGGTTAAGAGATGCCGGCATCTATGTGGTGAGTTTTGATTTTAGTGAATATTCCAAAAATGACTACAATGCCGCGACTCTAGGCAAAGACATGGCGGCACTGGCCAAGGAAGCACTGAAACGCGTCGGCAGTGATAAAGTGCCAGTGATCTACGGAGGCTGGAGTATGGGAGCAGTGCAGGCGGTGGCTGCTACGGGATCAAAGGAACGCCCTCCGACACTCTGTGGTGTGGCTCTATTTAGTGCCGACAGTCGAGGACGTTATGGGCTGCGAACAAAGGATAAGCTGGGTGTTACTCCCACAGGCGCCGGTACCTTCAGTCTCACTGAATTCACTGGCAGTGTGAAAAATTTACGCGTTGCCCAGTTTTACGGAGGTGTCGATTTCATGACGTCAACCGCGTGGATTCAGAGCTTAAAATCTCCTCATGCACTCTATGTTGTCCCCGGTGCGAACCACGGTTTTGATGGCCCATCGGATCGCTTTCAGCCTTATCTTCTTCAAGGCATTGACTGGATCCTTGGAGATGATAGCGCTTCCGCACCTCCGCCACATACGGAGCTTCCCTTCGGCCTTTCTCCTTTATGGCCCGCCTCAGTGGTTGCTATTGCTTTGTCCATTTTCTTTCTCGTTTCCAAAAAACACTCCATCAAAGTTCTAGTCATTGCCATCGCGGTCATGGGAATGGTAGATCTGCTCGAAGCTTTATGGTCTAAACCGCCCTCTGTCATCGCGTGGATGGAAATGTGGGTGCCACTAGGTGTAACTGAAAAAAGTCGACTACTCCTACTCTTATCAGGCCTTTGTCTCCTCACACTCTCCCGTGGACTGCGCCGTCGCAAGCACTTGGCTTGGATACTAACGCTGATCCTTGTTGGCATCTCTGCGATACTTCACCTTTCACAAGCTTTCGACTGGCATCATGCTCTAGGCGCAATCGTTCTCTTGGTTCCGCTTATCCGCTGGAGAAAACTTTTCATCGCTAAATCAGATGCTTCATCTTTTCACATAGCGCTCATTATGGCTGCAGTCCTTGCACTGGGACTGTTCGTTTACGGAACCTTCAGCCTTCGTCAGTATAGCGAAGATGGACACTTCGGTGAAGCGTTAACATGGAGCGAATGTGCCAGCGGAGCCGCCACTGCCGTGCTTTACCAGAAATCTGATCTCGATCGTGATGGCAATCGTGATGTGCGAGGTTTCCTCAAAACCTTGCGGGGCGGCAGCCTGCTCAGCGGATTGCTCATCATCGGTCTCTTACTCAGACCAGTTCTTGATCGACGCATGCCGGAGGCCACACTGGAAGAGCTAGAGCGCGTGAAGAGTATCATCTCAAAACATGGTTGTGACCCTATGGACGGGTTTGCCCTGCTCACTGACAAGCGTTATTTTTTCAGCAGCGATGGTGAAAGCGTGGTCGCTTATGCTCTTTGGAGAAAATTTGCGGTGGCACTGGCAGATCCCATCGGCCCTCAGGAATCACGCGCAGGTGTGATTGCCGAATATGTAAAATTTTGCTCGCAGCAAGATTGGGAGCCCATCTTTTACTGCTGTCATGTCAACTATCGCAGCGTTTATGAAGAAGGCGGCTTCATTACCTTTAAAGTCGGTGAAGATGCCAGACTCTCTGTCGGTGAATTCAAACTCGATGGCGGAAAATTTCAGAACCTACGCACCGCAAGAAACAAAGCTCTCAAAAACGGCCTCACCTTTCAATGGTATGATGCGCAACCCCATCCTGATCACGGTTTAGAGGCGCAACTCCAACTTATTTCTCAAGAGTGGCTGGGTAAAAAGAGCGGTGGCGAGATGACTTTTGATCTAGGCTCATTCAACATCGAGACCATTCGCGAATACGGTGTCGCGATCGTTCGCACCCCAGAAGGTCGCATTGAAACCTTTGCTACCTGGCTCTCCTACAATCAAGGCAAAGGCCGCTGTCTCGACCTCATGCGCGGTCGCCATGATGTTCGTGATGTTCTCGACTTCCTCATTGTCGAAGCCATGGATCACTACAAAGCCATCGGTGTGGAGGAAGTCAGTCTCGGTAATGCTCCACTGGCCAATGTTGATGCTGAAGCCGGTTTGCAGAACCGGAAGGAACGCGCCGTAAAGTTTCTCTTTGATAACTTCGACCAAATCTACGGATACAAAAAACTCTTCGACTTCAAACGCAAATACCAGCCGCAGTGGCAAGGCCGCTACTTAGCCTATCGTCCCGGTGTCAGCCTCGCCATGGTAGGGCTAGCCATCGCTGGCGTGCATTTGCCGAAGGGCTTCATGGGGCTGATAAGGTCGTAAATCATGATCTCTCCTGCATGATTGACGAATGCATTTTTCTTGGGAGATGCCTTTCGCAGCTAGAGGCGACGTAACTGCAAATCTTTGAAACGGGTTTCACCTTTAGGGAAATAATTACATCCCAGCCCAATGAGATTTTGCTTGGGATCATCCTCGCTCCAAGGATCACGGCTTTCGAAAAGTGATTTAGTATCACCGCTGAGCAATTCCTTGTCGTCGACCCAAAGTGTCGCTACACCATTTTTTACGCGAAGGCAAAATACCGAGTCCGGTTTGATCTCGATTGGCACAGGAGGATTCTTATCACTGGTGTCATGAGCCCAGCTCACCAAAGCCACGCCGTTTTCCATAGGGTTGAATCGAGTCACCCCGCCAATAGCTGTAGCAAATCCCTGATAACTCCAGCGATAGCCAAAAGTGATCCCGAACTGGGAATGGTGGAGACCTGAGGCATTGCTCAACCGCCCCCGCACTTCGAAATCAAGTCCGATTCTTGCATTTAAGATAATTCGCGCCGAGACATTTTCACGGGAATTCTTCAGGACGAGCACACCGTTTGGCTCCGTCCACCAGGTGTTTTGTGTCGCCATCCAGAGCAACCGACCCTCTTCATTACTGAGATGCACCCATTCACCTGTTGCTATCCGTTTTTCAACAGCGATGGAGAGTAGCCTCATTTGAATCAATTGGGAGACGGCTTTAGAGGATTGAGTAATCGCAGTTTTTTGCAACTCTTGATAAAGGTTTTGCGCAACATCCAGATCAAAACTTAAATAAGCTTCCTCTGCTTTCTTAAAAATCTTAAATGTATCCCTGTCGGCATAAAGAGCGAGCGTGCCCATCCAGATAATAGGACGTATGCCAAAGTAATGAAGTCGGTCAACTGCCTCGACATACATGGGCTTACCACCGAGTTCGATATAGGCAGCGGCGGCCGTTTCATAATCCCCTGTCAAAAAAGCGTTTGTCACCAGAAACGAACGGAAATAATGTTTTTCAGCCTCGCCATCTGTCCTCGCTAACATCGCTTTCTGAAGCTCAACAATGCGCCCGCAAAGCTCTTCATCCTTATACACGTCCATTCTACAATCTAAATCTTCCACCACACTGCTCACCGCCTTGAATAAACGTGAGGGCACGATGGTGTCATAACGCTTGGTATCCGCACATGCCTTGCCAAACTCCAACATCAAAGTGTGACTGCCCCCCCAACGAGGGCGATAAGCGGATAAGAGTGCTGTATAGGCAGGCTCGTAATCAAAAACTGCAACCGTTGCACGATCAAACCATGCTCTTTCATCAACTCCTGCGAGGCCGTGTCCAGCCAAGGTCACCGTGATCATTCCCGCCGCAGCCCACGGGGCGTCGGGTTTGGCAACCCATGATCGTGCAAGGCGCTCACGAGCTTTAGCAAGATGTTCCTCAAACCCCTTCCAGCCTTCTGCTGTCACCGAAGCCCCCCATCCGTTGCCGCGGAAAACCCAAGCCTCGTCGATCTCAGACTCACCGAGCAGTGTGTCTATAAGCCACGGGGCACCTTTGCAGCCCTCAAGTCCTGCGACAATAAACGGGAATTTGGAACTAATGAAGGTTTTCGCACGGCTGGCATACAAAGCCAGGTACACGCCAGTACTATCTTCGTTGTCAGACATCTCTTCCAAGGCGGCAACAATAAGTCCCGGAAGTTCTGCCTCACAACCCGCCTGAATATCTTGATTGCTTGTAGCTTTATTCTCAGCAGCGCAGGCAAACCAAAGCCACGAGGTAGCCATGGCCTTGAATACAGCAGGATCGCTGGTACCCAGCAAACTGCGCCACCGAGAGGAAAACAATTGAACACTTTGGGTTGTTGGCGTGCTCATGAACGACTCTATCCAAGCGACTAAGTAACAAAAGATAGGATCGTCGCATCCATCAGCGATAAGCTTTCTTCCTTGCTTCAATAGCTCTGCGGACGGACGCGTTGTAATACCTGTAACACTATTCTTCGTAGCATTGAAACAGAGAAAAGGAGCCACTTCATGGATAAACACGAGCGAGTCTGCCAACCAGGGCGCGTTTTGATGGCGCCGGGCAAACTTCTCCTGAAGTTTGTCTTCAAGCCACTTGGTCTGCCTGACCAGTAGATCACGCGTTAGCTTTCCATCATCTTCGGGAATCTTAATCGGCGGAACTTGGACCGATTGATTTCTTGCCAAGGCATAGGGGACTGCTTTCACGGAAGTGGATAACAAAAGCCCAAGGAAAAGCATAATGCCAAACAGAAAGCTATGTCTGCCAAATCTGATGCCATAATGAATTTTCATTCTATAGTATTAGCATTGTTCCAAAGGATGTCGAACAAAGCGATGAAACGCTCACCGAATCGCATTTCCCAGAAACCTGATTGATTTCAAACTTCTCAAAGACCTGAATGATCAACCTACAAAAAAACACAAGTAATCCTATATCGGATTGCCAAAAGTATCACATGGCGTGTCTTCATGCCATCAACTTAGCATAGTTGGGCTAGCCATCGCTGGCGTGCATTTGCCGAAGGGCTTCATGGGGCTGATAAGGTCGTAGGTTATGA
>VFKY01000186.1 GCA_009885275.1 Verrucomicrobiota bacterium
AACAATGCGGGCCATCATGAAGATGGTTTGTTGGCGATGATGACCGATGTCGCATGGCATGAAGTACTTCAGAGTAATCTCACAGGGGCATTTCTTGGATGTCGTGCTGTGGTGAAAACCATGATGAGTCAACGCATGGGACGCATCATCAATATTTCTTCGCTCAGTGCCTTGATGTCTCCGGCTGGACAAACCAACTATGCTTCAGCCAAGGCGGGCATGATTGGATTGACCCAAAGTTTTGCCAAAGAAGTTGCCCGAGCAGGGATTACCGTGAACGCGGTGTGTCCCGGCTATATCGAAACCGAAGCACTGGCTGCGATGGATAAAGAACAGCGTCAAGCCGCAGCGATGCGGGTGCCGATGCGGCGTATTGGTAAGCCGGAGGAAGTCGCCGCAGCCGTGCTTTTCCTTGCATCGTCACAAGCTTCATATATCACAGGGGCGACGCTTAAAATTGATGGCGGCATTCTTTAATCCTAAAACGTATCATTAGCCATGGCAGACCTCAGTGAACTCAAGACTCAAATCAAACAAGTGATGGTGGAAGAACTCATGTTGCCTCAAAGTGCGGATGAAATCGCGGATGACGCGGCTATCTTCAGTCCGCAAGGTCTTGGTCTCGATAGCGTAGATGCCTTGCAACTTGTCGTAGCCATTGAAAAACGTTTTGGACTAAAGATGGCGGATGCGGCAGCAGCACGTGAAACGTTGCGTTCCGTGAATACCATTGCAGAAGCCGTGAACGCAAAAAGTTCTGCCTAAGGTTTAAGTATGTCAGCAGCCTGGGACGTCATCATCATTGGCGGTGGACCTGCGGGTTCCACGGCGGCGATGACGCTGGCGAAGGCTGGCAGAAAAGTGCTGGTGCTTGAGAAGGAAAAATTTCCGCGCTTTCACATTGGTGAATCGTTGCTGCCTTATAATCGACGTCTCTTCGATGAGTTAGGACTGTGGGATAAGATCGAGGGTGCTGGATTCCTAATCAAACGTGGCGCCCAGTTTTGGTTGGGCGATGCCACCAAGCATACACGGGTAACCTTCGCGAGCGGCGCCTACACCGAGTATCCGGAATCATGGCAGGTTGAGCGATCCAAGTTTGATGAAATTTTACTCAATCACGCAAGGGAGC
>VFKY01000326.1 GCA_009885275.1 Verrucomicrobiota bacterium
CATCAGGGTGCCGATGCCCAGAGCTTCGCGATTTGAGATACCGGTGGCGCGAGCAGCGAGATAGCAGGCCACACCTTTGCCTAATACAGCCGCGAAAAGTACGGCGCCACAGACCAGCCAGAGTGTGGGGGTATTGATCAAGCCAATTTTGGTGTTAAGCCCTGAGTAAGTAAAGAAAAGAGGTAGCAGCAAGGCAACGGCCAAAGGCTGGATACGAGCAATGAGGTCGCGGGACATCACTCTGCGCGGCATCACGGCGCCCATGACGAAAGCGCCAAATACAGCGTGTAGATGAATGAAGTCGGTCCACCAAGCGCCGAGTGACATCAAGGCAAGACCAATGACAAATCCTCCATCGGTGAGGGAGTCGTTCTTGACCATGAAGCGTTCGCATTTTGCGAGCACAGGTTTGATGATCATGAAGGCGATGATGACAAAGGTTGTGCCGCCGCCAATGTTGAGGAGAGCGTTTGTCCAGTTGTTGTCGATTTTTGCGAGCACAATGGCGAGTAGGCACCAGGCCATCGCATCATCGATCGCTCCCGCACCGATAGCCACTGTGCCCATGGTGGTGCCAGTCAATCCCTTGAAGTGAATGATACGGGCCAGCATGGGGAAAGCGGTGATGCACATGCAGGCCCCCATAAAGATCATGGCTGAACTGAGCGACACACCAGAAGGGAATAGATTGAGATCCGGGTTGCCATAGACAAGCCAAGCCAAGCCGGCCCCGAGGATAAATGGAGTGATCATTCCGGCAAAAGATACTGCCACAGAGCATTTAAGTTTCTTCGTGATGATGTCCATGCGGAAGTCCATTCCCACGATAAACATATAAAGGGCTAGTCCCAGCTGTGAGACAGGAAAAAGATAACTCTGTGTGTCTCGGAGCTTTTGTGTTTTATCCCACGGGAATAGCCAAGATTGTATCTCGGGTAGAAATAGACCAAAAAGCGAAGGCCCCAGCAACACCCCAGCGATCATTTCCGCTACAACCTGTGGTTGGCCAAATTTCGCTGCTACAATACCAACGAGTCGGCAAAAGAGTAAAATGACGGCGAGCTGTAGAAAGAATTGAATGGCCAGGTCGAGATTGTTCATAAAATGAATTTCATTAATAGCTCTCCCTACTCATAACGAAAATAGAATTTTGCAATAGCAGTCATGCCGTTTCGGCATTAAAGTCAATTTCATGGAACTGCGTCAACTCCGATACTTTCAATCTGTGGCAGAGGAACTTAGCTTCTCCAAGGCCGCACAGAAACTCCGTATTGCCCAGCCTGCGTTGAGTCGCGCCGTCAAGGATCTGGAGCTGAGTGTCGGTGCTGAATTGCTAGCGCGCACCAAACGCAGCGTGAAGCTCACTCCAGCAGGAGCAGTGCTGCTCCATGAGGCAGGTGTGCTTTTAGGATTGAGCGAAGAAGCGGTTCGCAAGGTGCAGCGCACGGTTAAGGGGCAGGAGGGTGAACTTCGTCTAGGCTTCATTGGACCACCAACGCAGATATTTTTATCGCGATTACTCAAGGAATTTCAAAAGCGGCATCCACGTGTCACCGTGATTCTTGAGGAACGAACCCCGGAGCGTGTTTGGGAGATGGTCTTAAAAAACAGACTTGATATTGGTCTGACTCGTCCCGTGGCTGCGGGAGCCCGTATTGGTTTGCAGACACTGCTCCTGCGTAAAGAGGCGCTTTGTGTGGTGCTGCCGCGTGAGCATCCTCTAGTCAAGCACCCTAAGGTCACATGGCGAATGCTGCGCGATCTGCCGATCATTGTTCTCGCGCGACGTGAGGGGGTGGGCTCGCATGATCGCGTGATGCTAGCTTGCCAACAAGCCGGGTTTTCTCCGAAGCTGGCCCACGCTCCCAGTATTGTCGGCACGGTGCTAACTTATGTGGAATCAGGTGCTGGCGTCGGAGTGGTGCCCGAAAGTGTGGATACTCTCAACAGCAGTAAGGATGTGCTCTTCAAGCCGCTGTACCCTGAACATTCGGTTGATTTGGTGATGGTATGGAAAAAGGATGAGATCAGCCCGACGGGTGAAGCCTTTCGTGTTCTCGTCGCCGAGTGGGTGGCAAAGAAAATCCTCATCAAGTAACATGGATTAGAGGCG
The DNA here is from genome assembly GCA_009885275.1 of Verrucomicrobiota bacterium. Classification (GTDB taxonomy): domain Bacteria; phylum Verrucomicrobiota; class Verrucomicrobiia; order Verrucomicrobiales; family Verrucomicrobiaceae; genus Verrucomicrobium. The sequence continues at coordinate 2,114 of VFKY01000326.1, forward strand.
ACGCCTCTCGTCGCATATTGACTTAATTGTGCTAGTCTCGCCCATGTCGTCTATTCAACGCAACACTCCTGAACTACTCTCCCCTGCCGGTAATTGGGAATGCGCCCGTGCCGCTGTGGCCAATGGCGCAGATGCCATCTACTTCGGCACGCCCCGTTTCAATGCACGCTTGAGAGCGGATAATTTTACCGAAGAAGATATCCCGGAGCTCATGGCGTTTCTGCATCAGCACGGAGTGCGCGGCTACTGCGCGTTTAACACGCTGATCTTTACTGGCGAACTGGCCGATGCCGAGCGTCAACTTCGTCTGCTGGAGAGTGCGGGCGTCGATGCGGTGATTGTGCAGGATCTTGGTCTCGCGCGGATGGTGAAATCCATCGCTCCAAAGTTGCACCTCCATGCCTCAACGCAGATGACCATCACCTCACCGGAAGGCTTGCGCTTTGCGAAAAAACTTGGACTCGATCTCGCGGTACTTTCACGTGAACTCTCGCTGCGAGAACTGGAGCGTTTTCAGAAGGACGAAGCTAATACGGTACCGCTGGAAATGTTTGTCCATGGAGCTTTATGTGTCGCTTATTCAGGTCAGTGTCTCACCAGTGAATCACTTGGCCAACGCAGTGCGAATCGTGGTGAATGTGCACAGGCTTGTCGGATGCCCTATGAACTTATCGTCGATGGAGTTAAACAGGACTTGGGTGAGAAACGCTACTTGCTCTCGCCTCAGGATTTGGCGGCGGTTGATGAAATCCCTCGTCTCATTGAACTCGGGGTTCATAGCTTTAAGATTGAAGGGCGTTTAAAAACGCCGGAGTATGTCGCGGCGGTGACCGGGGTGTATCGCAAGGCGATTGACGGTGCATTGAAAAACTCGAAACTCGAAACTCGAAATTCGAAATTGGAGGTTTCTGTGGAAGACCGCTACGCGCTGGAGATGACTTTCAGTCGTGGACTTTATCCGGGCTGGATGCACGGGGTGAATCATCAGGAACTTGTCGGCGCTCGTTTTGCCAAGAAACGCGGCCCTTATGTTGGCGAGGTTCGTTCCGTGATGAATGAGGCGGTGGAGTTGTCGGATTTGGAAACGCCACTCAAGCCCGGCGATGGTGTGGTTTTTGAAAACCCCAAAGACACGGACCATGAACAGGGCGGTTATCTTTATCATGTGCGTGGCAATTTTGTGGACTTTCAGCATGGGAAGATTGATTTCAGTCGCATTGCCGTCGGCACTCGCGTTTACAAAACAAGTGACTTTGCTTTGGAGAAATCATTGCAGACTACTTACAAAGGAGACATTCCGTTGCGGAGACGTCACGCCCTGCATTGGCGTGTAGAGGGTTCCGTGGAAAAGCCTTTGGTGCTCGGTGTGCTCGACTCCACAGGAAACATGGGGTTGAAAGTGATATCGACGATGCCGTTGCAGCAGGCCTTGAAGCGTCCTTTGACACGAGAGTCTCTAGAACAGCAACTCGGTAAATTGGGGGAGACCATGTTTGAATTGGCGAGTTTGGATGTCGCGTTGGTTGGTGAGTTGATTCTCCCGTTGAGTGAACTGAATCGCATGCGACGTGAATTGGTAAGTCTTATCGAGAGCGCTGAGATGGCATCGAGAGGGATGATTGAGCCCGTGAAGCCATCTCTGATCACGGTATCTGAAATGCTCGCTCCGATCACGGTGCAGCGCGATGCGGCAGTCGCGGATGGTAACACGCAGCTTCATGTTTTATGTCGGAGTAAATCTCAAATCGCAACTGCCCTTGATGCTGGTGTGCCGCGCATCTATGTCGACTTCGAAGACATCCGACTTTTCAAAGATGCTGTGACCCAGGTGCGAGCTCATCCTGGCACGACGGAAATTTTCCTCGCCACCCCTCGCATTCAAAAACCGGGAGAGGCTGGGTACTTCAAGCTCATCGAGCGCGCCGAGCCCGATGGCGTGTTGATCCGCAACCTCGGTTCGATCGAACATTTTGCTCACAGTAAATTGCGTATGATGGGAGATTTTTCTCTCAACGTGGCCAATCCGCTCACCGCGCAGTTCCTCATTGAGAGCGGCCTCGAACAGCTCACCGTGAGTTACGACCTCAGCATCGATCAGGTGCTGGAACTGACACGAGCATGTCCGCCGTCTTGGTTTGAGCTGACCCTGCATCAGCACATGCCGATGTTTCACATGGAGCACTGTGTTTTCGCCGCTTTCATGTCGAACGGCAAAACCTTCCTCGACTGTGGTCGCCCTTGTGAAAAGCACACCGTGAAACTGCGCGATCGCGTCGGCATGGAGCATCCGCTTAAGGCGGACGTCGGCTGTCGCAACACCCTTTTCAACTCTCAGGCCCAGACCGGCGCTAAATTCTTTGATCACCTCTTCCGCGCCGGACTCCGCACTTTCCGCGTCGAATTGCTGGAGGAAGATGAACTCGAGTCGGCTCACATCGTCAGCGTTTATCAGGAATTGCTCCGTGGCGAACGCGACGGTGAAACTCTCTGGCATG
>VFKY01000293.1 GCA_009885275.1 Verrucomicrobiota bacterium
GGCCCTTGGAACCGCCCCGTTGTGATCGAGCCATCTACATTCAATCAAGATAACCTGGCTAACTCCCAAATTGCATCGGTCGCGAAGCGCACTGATGATAGTGGTTGTTGGACACTGCCTTGCCGCGATGAGCGGCATCCTCTTTGAGAAGCGTATATTGTAGATCGTGACGAAGGAAGGATAACCTCGTGGTGGTGTTATCTGCGCCTTTTGCTGGTAGTGACGGCATCTTGCCGTCATGTTTTCACCTGCCGACGATGACGGCAAGATGCCATCACTACTTCGTCCAGATGTGTTGAAACATCTTGGGGCGTGGCTAGATTTTAGCATGCCTAAAGGCACGCTCTCCGTATGAAGACCCAAGCGACGGGGGCGTCGCTTCTACTCTGGGAGCGCTCTCCTTACAAAGGCCCAAGCGACGGGGGCGTCGTTTCTACTTCGGCCGCGACGCAGCGCGGCCCTACCGCATTAAAAAAAGGTAGGGAACCGCTGCGTCGGGTCCGTGTTTTTGCAGATGATGGAGGAAGCCGAGGACTTCTTCTTGTGTGAGAATTGGAGGCACTCTATCACGTGATGGTGCGAGTTGCGTATTTTGTGCCACGTGGCTAAGTAGCAGAAGTATAAATAGGTGAACTCTAATAAGGTTTCAAAACGCGGCCCCCTTTTATTGTCGCCGTAAAGCATAGCAATCGTTTGGTTATGAATTCTCTCCTGATCCCATCTTCTATCTTCGCGTTGTTCGTGCTTTCCACGTTGACGCAGGCGGGGGAAAAGAATGCATTTTTTGCGATGGATACCATCGCCCGAGGTAAGCCGGACAAGGTGGTGCCAATGCTGCGCGAGCTTGGCTACGCAGGCCTTGGTGGTGCGCCCGGAGATATGGCCATGGCCCGTGCTCTCTCCGCGGCGGGTCTGCGTTTTTTTAATGGTTACCATACAATCACCTTCGATGCCTCGCGGCCTGCGCTAGATGAATCGATGCGGAAAATGATCGAGGCCATGCCCGGCGCAGCGCTCTGGTTGGCGGTGGCAGGTGTGCAGCGCGATGGTGTGACCTTTCCGATCTCCTCCGACGCCGCAGACGAAATCGCCGTGGCTAGGCTGCGCGAACTCGCCGTTCACGCATCAACGCACGGCGTGAAGATCTCGCTCTATCCGCACACCGGCACCTGGTTGGAGCGTGTGGAGGACGCTATTCGGCTCGCGGAGAAAGTGAATGACCCCGCTGTGGGCCTGACCTTCAATCTCTGCCATTGGTTAAAAGTGGAAGGCTCCGAGCGAGACCCCGTCCCCGTGCTGCGCGCAGCGCTACCTCGGCTGATGTTTGTGACGATTAACGGGAGTGACACAGGCGACACCAAATCGATGGGCTGGAAACAGCTCATCCGTCCGCTTGGTGAAGGCAGCTATGACGTGGGTGCGTTTTTGAGTGCCCTGCGTGCGACAGGCTACGATGGTCCCATCGGATTCCAAGGTTACGGGATACCTGGCGACGAACGTGCGATCTTGGAAAAAACGATGGCGGCGTGGCGGAGATGGCAGCCATGAAATATAAAAACCTTTTGTCTGTTCCTTCCTCAATATTAATTCAGTCTATTTACGGAACAGTAAGCCCTCACAAATCTTTGGAGATCCAGGGCTCGAGCTTGGTCACTTCACCTTTTGCCGTAGAGCTTACGGGGATACCCCAGGCTTCAAAGAAGGGGGTGAGGTTTTTGTTGGTGATTTTTGAATAGCGCACGAGAAACTGATCGCGTTTCTCTTCATCGCTCTTCGGGGTTGGACCGAAGGAGGCATCTCCAAAACTGTAGAGATATTTTCTCCAAGATTCCCATCCGAACTGGTTCACGAGCTGAGCATAGGTGGTGAGAGCCAGGAAGGGATCACCTTTCCAGGTGGTAAACTTGTTGTCCGCCTTTTTGAGTTTTTTGACGTGTTCCTTTTGAGCTTCGACGCTGATGCCGGGGTGGCCGACATACGGGTCCTTGCCCAAGACTTCTTGGTAAACATAGAGAGCCAAAACATTGTTGGTGACTTCGCCCGTGCCATCAAAAGTGAAATCACCGCGCTGATGGTTGTGGCCGATCTCATGATAAAAACCCCAACCGGGGAATTTGATTTTATTGAAAGTGATCATTTCATCGGATGCACTGGTGGGCACCATGATGGGATAACCACTGTGCATGTAACCGGCACTGATCTGGATATCAGCCACGACACGTTCGGGACGTTTGCGTTCTGTGGCTTGATTGGAGATGTCGTCTTGAGCTTCCACTACC
>VFKY01000282.1 GCA_009885275.1 Verrucomicrobiota bacterium
AAATAATAGCAGGCACGGGTGTCAACGGATTTACAGGTAATGGCGGTCCAGCCAAATTAGCAACTTTACGAGGGCCCAAGGGTATTAGTATAGATCATGATGGTAATATTTGGTTGGCGGATACGGAAAGCCACACGGTGCGAATGATTGATGCTAAGACGGGGAATCTTCAACTCATCGCTGGCACTGGTGAGAAGGGTGATGGTCCCGAGGGGGATCCGCTACAGTGTAAAATGGCTCGTCTTCATGGCATATTTGCAGACAATGATGGCGCTATCTATATTGGCGACAGTGAAACGCACCGAGTGCGTGTCCTACGTAAAAAATAAACAGCTTCAACCAGTCATGAACAAAGTCTCTTTATTGTTTCCAATAATTTTACTCTCATTATTGCAGGTGAGTAAGTCTCCAGCGGCAGTTGATGTTATAGCAGGAAGCCCCGCCACGGAAATCATCAGTGAACCCTTTAGTGTCGATTTTGACGCTAAAGGTGTGCTTCATGGCGTTGAATTTACCAAGTCAAATAGGGTGTTCCGAGTCATTAAGGGTAAAGTGGAATTTATCGCTGGGTTTCCACATATTTCTGACGAAAAAAGTGTGACGGAGGATGTTTGTGATGGCCCTGACCCCATGAAAGCCATTTTTAAAGGAATGCATGACATCCAGATAACACGTGATGGCAAAGCATTGATTGGAGACTCCTTTCACAATCGTGTTCGATTATTCGACCTGAATACAGGTCATGTTTCCACCATTGCCGGCACTGGAAAATCAGGGTTTGGCGGCGATGGGGGCTCTGCTTCAGATGCTAGTTTTAGCATTACGATGACAGCTTCTTTGTCACCCGATCAGACCCGATACTATATAGCTGACATCGGTAATAGCCGCACTCGCATGGTGGATTTAGTTTCTGGTAAAGTTAGTACTGTTGCAGGTAACGGAAAAAAAGGTTTGCCTATTGATGGCGCAAATGCGCTTGAATCCCCTACTGGAGACACTCGCGCAGTAGCTCAAGCCAAGGACGGCACTTTGTATATTCTTCTACGAGGCGGTAATTCTCTTGTGGCAATGAAGGACGGTAAATTACGCACGGTGGTAAACGCTTCAGGTAAAGCTGGCTACGGTGGCGATGGCGGACAAGGACGCGAAGCATTAATGAATGGTCCAAAATACGTGGCCATTGATGCTATAGATAACGTCCTCATTTGTGACACGGAAAATCATTGTATCCGTCGATATATGCCGAAGACAGGAATAATTGAGCTTATTGCAGGTTCGCCCACTAAAGCTGGAAACACACTTGGGCTCACATTTTTAGATACCCAACTGCGTCGTCCGCATGGCTTGCGCATTGGGCCGGATGGATCACTGTATATAGCAGACACCTATAACAATCGGGTGTTGAAAGCTGAATATAAGTGAATATTCATTGCCAGGATCATACATCAAAATAAAAAACCAGTGGCAGATCAAGAACCGCCACTGGTTGAATTCAGAATGCTACGAGACTTACTTTACTGACAAGCTTCACAAATGCTTCCTGTCATATCGGCATTAAGACGGCAGACCATATTTTGCATATCAACCTCACTTGATGCATCAGCTACAGCTGCACGTACAGGTTGAACATCGCCGCCGCTGGTCGTAATTTTTTCAATCTGGCTAGCCCCTCGAGTGCGGAGATAATAAGTTGTCTTTAATCCCTTGCGCCACGCAGCACGATACATGTGGCTAAGAGTGCGCATGTCTGTGTCAGGGCAAAAGAGATTAACCGATTGGCTTTGATCAATCCATTTTTGACGCCGTGCAGCGGATTCGATGAGGTAGGCCCAATCCACACTGAATGCAGTAGCGTATTTACGTTTCAAATCCGCAGGAACTTCATCCATGCTGTTGAGTTCACCGTCGAAGTATTTGAGACGCTCACTAATTTCCGCAGTCCATAATCCCCGCTTCTTCAAATCTTTTACCAAGTAAGGATTAAGTACAATGTAATTTCCTCCAAGATTACTCTTCGTGAAATTATTGGTGAATAGAGGCTCAATACACGGACTACTACCCATGATATTGGAAATGGTTGCCGTAGGCGCAATGGCGATGACGTTACTGTTGCGCATCCCTTGTTTCGCTATCTTCTCTCGCACAGGTGTCCAGTCCATTTTACCACCACGAGGAACGTCAATAAGTTCTCCGCGTTCTTTTTCCAAGAGGTCGACTGTATCTTGTGGCAGCAACCCACGTGACCATTTGCTACCTTCATAAGTAGAATACTTACCACGCTCTGCTGCTAGATCACTACTTGCCTCATAGGTGTAGTAAGCGATCGCTTCCATGAATTCGTCATTGAAATCAACGGCTTCTTTAGAGGCAAAAGGTATTCCCTTACGATAGAGAGCATATTGCAAACCCATCACCCCTAGTCCAATCGGACGATGGCGATTATTGGATGTCTTAGCAGCTTCCGTAGGATAGAAATTAATATCGATCACATTATCAAGCGCACGAACTGCCATGCGAATGGTTTCACGTAGTTTTGTATGATCAATGTTGCCAGCGTCATCAAGATGATTTTCCAAAATGACAGAACCTAGATTACAGACCGCTGTTTCATCAGCACCAGTATTGAGCGTAATTTCAGTGCAAAGATTGGAGCTGTGAATTACACCACAATGATCTTGAGGGCTACGCACATTGCAGGGGTCTTTAAATGTTATCCAAGGGTGCCCGGTCTCAAAGATGGATTTAAGGATGGTTTTCCATAGATCAATTGCAGGCACTTGTTTCCCATAAATTTTCCCTTCTTTTGCAAGAGCTTCATAATGCTCATAACGTTTTTGAAATTCCTGTCCATAAGTCTCATGCAAATCAGAAACTTCATTACTCCGAAACAGTGTCCAGTTTTGACGTCCTTCCATCCGCTTCATGAACAAATCAGGAATCCAGTTTGCCGTGTTCATGTCGTGCGTACGACGACGTTCATCGCCTACGTTCTTCCGTAGATCAAGGAACTCAAAAATGTCATTGTGCCAAGTTTCAAGATAAGCACATCCAGAACCACGTCGTTTGCCGCCTTGATTCACAGCTACAAGTTGATCGTTATGCAATTTTAGAAACGGAATAACACCCTGACTCTCGCCATTGGTGCCGCTAATATAGCCACCGGTGCCACGAACGGAAGTCCATGATCCGCCGAGTCCCCCTGCCCATTTGCTAAGGAATGCATTTTCTGCAATACCACGAATCATGATGGATTCGATGCTGTCATCAACCTTATAGAGATAACATGATGAAAGTTGAGAATGCATTGTGCCACTGTTAAAAAGTGTCGGCGTACTGGAGCAAAAACGACGGCTTTTATAAAGACGATAGAGCCCAATAATTTTGTCTGTGGGATTCTTTTCTTGAATGAATAACCCCATGGCAACGCGCATCCAGAACATCTGAGGGGTCTCGAGTCGACGTGAGGGCTTGACCTTTTTATCGATGATTAAATAGCGGTCATAGAGCGTATGAATACCGAGATAATCAAAATCCATGTCAGCGGTTGGATCAAGCGCATCAGATAGTTTGTCGATATCGAAGCTCAGTAACTTTTTATTGAGTCGATTAATTTCTACTCCGCGTTGCAGCACGCGTTTAAAAGCTAAGCGATGAAATGATTGCAAGGAACCGATGCCATCGCGTACGATGTCCCATCCAAGAACCTCCTCATAGATGTAAGTAAGTAAAATACGTGCGGCAAACTTTGCAAAATCAGCATCTTTTTCCATCAATGATTTAGCATTTAGAATGATGGTTTGCTTGAGGTGATCAAGGGTTATGTCACTGGATAAAGAACGGCGCAATGCGCGCTCAATCTCGTCCTGTGAAATACAAAGATCCAAGCCCATCATGGCAAAATCGACACGCTTCTTCAAATCAAGGCCGTCCCATAGTATGGTTTCCTTATCATTGATGCGGACCACAATCATTTCCTGCTGATTGTCGTCAAACAGCATAGAGTCCGTTGCTTGTACTGTATCTGGTTTTGCTAATACTTTCTCTCGCTCATGAGAGCGAAGAGCACGGTATTGAATGTAAGCTTTGGCTACTTTGTAATGCCCACGGCGCATCAATTCTTCTTCCACCAGGTCTTGAACCTGCTCGATGTGGATAAACTGCATCCCTTCATTAATCATTCGTAGCGTTAACGCTTCAGCAATGGCATGAGCGTGTGAGGCATCATTCTCTGTGGATACAAATGCTTTGCAGACTGCCCCTTCGATCTTGTTCGGGTTCCATGATACAACTTGACCATTGCGGCGAATTATTTTTGTGGGGACTAGCAATCCTACAGGCACGTTGGTGGTATGATCAATCTGGTTTTCAAATCGTTGTCTGCGGGCAATAACACTACGAGCTACGTCATGGGCATTTTGACGCACCAGTACATGCTCAATAGCGTGGTAAATCTCTTGCGCGGTGAGTGTAAGTAATTCATCACCGATCTGTCCTGCAATAAGTTTCGCCCGGTCATGTAGCTCCTTGGCTGCTTGCAAGCTGAAAACTCTTACCTGATGTTGGTTGGCTTCGGTGAAGATATCATGCTCACCATGATTGCGTGCCAATAAAAGGTCAGTCAATGCGCTGCCAATAGTATCGGCAATTTCACCTAAATCAAAATCACGATGCTCATCACGAACACGAACCTTCATGCTAGCAGCACCATTGGAACTCTCATCATGCGTGATGTCGCGCCAGTTAAACTGTGGTTTTTCTGTTTTCGACTGGGAGGCCAGTCTTTTTAGCTCAATATCTTCACGATATAGGTTGTTGGAGATCATGGTGTGCGCGGAGGTTTTGGGTGCTGGGAGTTTTGCGAATCAATGGGCTTAGAGATCGTCATCAGAGACCAATTCAAGATTGGAAGATTTTTGATAATCCGTGACAGTTCCTTCAAAGAAGTTTTGCTCTTTGCGGATGTCCTGCATTTCTGCAAGCCATGGCAGTGGGTTGGTTATTCCAGGATTGAGTGGGGATAACCCCACATCAGTGAGGCGGCGATCTGCAATGAAATCGATGTATAACTCAAACTCCTCTGCGCTGAGGCCAACGGCAGCTACGGGAAGACAATCGCGAATAAATTCTTTTTCTAAAGCAACAGCTTCTCTCATTGTCTCCACGAGTTCTTCCCGAAATTCAGGTGTCCATATTTCAGGATTTTCATCAATGAGATCCATAAACAAGTTCCGGAAAACCTTAATATGATTACTCTCATCGCGCAGTGTATAGCGGAACATCGTGCCTATACCTGGGAATTTATTTTGGCGATAGAGGCTTAAGATCATGCCAAAAAGTCCATAGAACTGTGTTCCTTCCATGCACTGTCCATAAACAAAAATATTTTTGGCAAAAAGTTTCTTATTTACCGGATCAGTCAAATCGATGTCTCGACGCAAGGCGTGCGAACTGCGTGTGACAAAGTCATTTTTCTTTACGATCGTTGGAATGTCCTCAAACATCGCTTCACACTCATGTGGATTGATTCCCAACGATGAAATCATGTAAAGTAAGGAGTCTGCGTGAATGTTTTCTTCATGTGCATGTCTCCCCAAAACAAGCTTTAGCTCCGGTGCAGTTACAAGTTCGCGAACTACATGCTGGATATTGTCTCCAACGATACCCTCAGCGGCTGAGAAATAGCCAATGCCCATCATGATGATCCAGCGCTCTGAATCAGAAAGAGTTTCCGTTGAGCGCCATTGTTCGATGTCTTTTTGCATCTGGATGTCTTCTGGCTCCCAATGGTTGGCCTTCATGACGCGATAAATGTCATATGCCCATTGATACTTCAGAGGAAGTAAATTGAAGGTCATCGTCTTCCTACCATTAATGATACGTTTAGCTGTGTATGCAGCCTCTGCCTTGTCTTGATCTAGTACGAAAGTGCGATTGCCAATTTGATAGGTTTTTTCCATGTGAAGATCGTCTTATATAGGTTGCTGGTTTTAAACTAGTGTTGATAAGGGAATGCTTTATGTGAAATCTAAATTTTGGGAGGTAACAATAAGTGGCACATTAGCTATAAACACTATATATTGGTGGCGCGGAGGCTATAATGCACAATATATAGGGGTTCTCCAAGTAAAAAACACAACAGCTTGCATCACCCCCCGTAGCCACTAGCTCTAGTTTACGATAAAATTTTTTTGACGTAAAAAGTAGTTCTCTAGCCAGTCAAAAACACTGGAACTACAATTATTTCAGACGCTTCTTGCAATGCGTTCATGATCAAAGTATTTCATACATCTTAACTAATATGCATACCCATTGATGCCTATCACTTGCAAATTGTGCAGGTCGCTGTAATTACAATTTCCGGGTTATTTAATTAATATTAAATTAGGAAGGGTGGCTGAGCTCGGTTTAAGGCACACGACTCGAAATCGTGCGTAGCCAAAAGCTACCGTGGGTTCAAATCCCACCCCTTCCGCCACAAGCCGTTTTGTTTACTTCTCCACGTGATAGGGCTTATGAGCCTCGTAGAGCACGAGCCGTTGCTTGGCCTCGCTGATTAGTTTTTCACTAAGCTTGGGAGTTTCAAGATATTGTTTTTGATATTGAACTGCCTTTACAAAATCCCCCAGCTCAGCATACGCCGCAGCCATGGTATCAATCACACCTGAAACTTTGCCCTCGGAGAGTTCAATGGCTTTGTTGGCGAATTTCACGGCCTTCTTACCATCTCTCAATTCAGGCTTAGGACAAGTCGCCAACAACCAAGCAATCTCGTTGAAAGCTTCGGCTTTTTTGGGATCTATCAAGATAGCTTCACCGTAATCCACAATTGCCTTCTCATATTCGCCCTGATGATCATACGCGAGACCTCTATAAAAATTCGCCGCCCAGTCTTGCGGCTTCGCTCGAATCGCATCTGTGAAACGATCGATTGCTAGGACATAGTCTCCCGCCACAGCAGCATTCAAACCTTGCTGATACGGGGACATATCCGCACTGAACACAGGCGCTGTTAGAAGCAATAATAGGGCTAAGGATAAAAATCGTAGAAAGCGCATAAAAACGAGTAGCAACTGATACTAAATCTTCTGCCGCACATTGTCACGACGCTTCCGTTGGTGTGATGAAAACACCTATCGAACTTTGTGCCTTTGTGAGAAAACCATCAGTTCAGCTCTCTCACACGAAGGCACAAAGGCACGAAGCAATCATTTCTCATCTCGATATGGCTTATGGGCCTCATAAAGCGCAAGACGGGTACGGGCAGAATCTGCATCTTTAACTGCCAATTTGGGCGTTTCGAGATACTGCTTCTCATACTGGATAGCTTTCACAAAATCTCCGGTCTCGGCATAGGCCGCAGCAAGTGTATCTATAAAACTGCTTTTCTTCCAATCAGAGAGTTCACAGGCTTTCAACGCATACTCAGCAGCCTTCGGACCGTTACGAAATTCCACGTTTTGAGCGGTCGCATATAGCCAAGCTAGGCTATTGTAAGCTGATGCAAGTGCAGAATCTTTATGAATCGCTGCATTGAGATTCGTAATCGCAATGGCGTAATCTCCCTTAGCTCCGTAAACTGCACCTAAGACATAGTAATTACGGGCATTTTCAGGCTCTCTCTGAATCGCTTCCTCAAAATCCACAATCGCCTTATCGTAATCTTTAAAATCAGCGTAGGCCGAGCCTCGAAGCCTATAATATATAACACGTTCCGGATCAAGAAGGATCAATTCATTACAATCTGCAATTGTCTTGTCGTATTCGGTCTTAATATAAAAGCAGTTGGCTCGCTCTAAATACGAAATCGCATCCTTAGGATTGAGTCGTATGACTTCACTAAAATCTAAAATCGCTTTGTCATACGCTTTCGTCTCTTTATACGCCAAACCACGGAAGCGAAGGTTTTTCAAACTCTTTGGATCAAGGCGTATGGCTTCGCTGCAATCTGCAATCGCCTTGTCGTATTCGTTCTTAAAATAGTAACAGGCACCGCGTCCTGAATAGGCTTGCGTCCATGAGATGTCGAGCTTTATAGCTTCACTAAAATCCACGATGGCCTTATCGTAGTCTATTGTATTCTCGTATGCCAAGCCGCGAATAAGGAACCCTCTCACGTTAGATAAATCGAGACGTATCGCCTCACTGCAATCTGCAATCGCGGCGCCGTAGTCCTCCTTAGAAAAGTAACAAGCACCACGTCCAGAAAAGGAGAGTGACAATGTAGGATCCAGTTTTATGGCTTCGTTAAAATCCAGTATTGCAGCATCGTAGTCACCCATGGATTGATAAGCGCCCCCACGATTGAAATAGGCAGTGTCATCATTGGGATTGAGACTAATAACTTCCGTGAACGCAACAATGGCTGCGGTATAATCACCTCTTGCAGAGGCATCTACTCCTTGTTGCATGGCTTGATACTCCTTACAAGCCGACAAAATCACGAGGGCCAAAGCAATCGTGAAGATGCGAAAGAATGTGCCGATGCTCGATGATGGCGAATGCTTACACATGTCAGGGTATATGAATCAGGACGTCATCCTGCTGTCACTACACTTCCTCAAAGAGTATCTCCTGCTCCACTTTCAGGTTTTTTACGATGTATTCCTGACGTTCCGGCGTGTTCTTACCCATGTAAAAACCGAGCAGTTCCTTGATGTTCTTATGCTCGGGCATGAGCACCGGTTGCAGGCGGATCTTGGGACCAATGAAGTGCTTGAACTCATCGGGGGAAATTTCACCAAGACCTTTAAATCGCGTGATCTCAGGGTTTTTACCCAACTTGTTCATGGCCTTAACTCTCTCTTCTTCGCTGTAGGTGTAAATTGTTTCCTTCTTGTTGCGAAGTCGAAACAACGGAGTTTGCAGAATATAAAGATGGCCGCGACGAATCACTTCTGGGAAGAACTGAAGGAAGAAGGTGATCATCAACAACCGGATATGCATACCATCAACATCAGCATCGGTGGCGAGCACGATGTTATTGAAGCGCAGTTCCTCCAGATCTTCTTCGATATTCAAAGCGGACTGGAGCAGGTTGAATTCCTCATTCTCATAACAGACTTTGCGAGTCAATCCGAAGCAGTTCAGAGGTTTACCGCGCAGACTGAAAACCGCTTGCAAGTTCACATCACGGCACTTGGTGATACTGCCGCTGGCTGAGTCGCCTTCGGTGATGAAGAGCGTGCTCTTCTCGCGATCTGCATGCTTCGTATCAAGATGCACACGGCAATCGCGGAGCTTCTTGTTGCAGAGTTTTGACTTACGCGCGCTTTCACGAGCGATCTTTTGGATGCCGCTGATGTCCTTGCGCTCTTTCTCGTTGGCTTGAATTTTCTCCAGTAACGCTTTTGCGGTGTCGCTGTTTTTGTGCAGATGATTATCGAGTTGCGCAGTAATGAAGTTCACCATGTG
>VFKY01000099.1 GCA_009885275.1 Verrucomicrobiota bacterium
GTAACAAACTGCCAGAAGTTAAGAGGATACCCGAGATGCTCGTGCGGTCCTGGAGGAAGCGCGGGATGCAACGGAATGATCGGCGCCCCATGCTGTGTTAAATGCTGCGCGATGGCATTCTCACGGGCAAACCATTCTGTGCCCTGACGCGGGCCATCGACATCCTGCACTACCCGTGCGACGAGCGTTTCCGTGAGTCGCAAGACCAAGGTGCTTCCATTTTGGAGAATGTCGCAGCGGTCCGGCGTGATGCCATGAGCAAGGGCTGTCTCTGTCGCGGCGCGAATGGGGAGGTCTGGATGAGTCATAGGCGAAGCTATGGTGCGCCTCTCGTATTACTCTGCTTTGTAACCGCGCCACAACCAAACAAGCGTGTCGGCCAGCGTTTGCTCGAAGACTCGCTTGTCGCAATGTCCGGTTCCATTGCTGAAGACGAAGCGATGATGATAGCCTTTCTTCTCAAGTGCTTCATAGGTACGCATACCTGCCATCACCCAGTTGTGATAAGTTTCTTCGGCGTCATTCGCCCGATTGTCCTTTTCGGACACATGCGTAAAGATGCGAAGCGGCTTTACCTCACTCGTTTCGATAAGCTTCATGCCCGAGTGGTATTCCCAAGCACCCAGTGGATATTTAGCCTCTTCTGGAGCATCGTCATCCTGCTGATCAACAAAAGTCCCTGAATACGCAATGATGCGCCGAAACCAATCGGGCCGAAACCAACCCATGGTCAACGCTGCGGCACCACCAGAGCTGCAACCCATGACGCCTCTACCCCACGGATTTTCCGTGAAAGCGAATTTCGGATAAGCGGCCTTAAGTTCCGCATGGCTCAAGACCGCAGGTATTACTTCGTCATGAATAAATCGCGCGAGTCGGTCAGACATCGTATCGTATTCCAGACCGCGCTCGCTGTTCTTGCCATCATTACCGCCGTTCTCGACCGCCACTGCCACAAACGCCGGCAGCGTGCGAGCCGGGTCTTTGGAAATGGTCAAGTTGTCGAGAGCATTGCGCACCTGACCCAGCGGCCCCGGACCATCATGAATGATCAGCAACGGTGCCTTCGTGCCGTCCTTATAGGCAGCGGGCACATAGACCGTGATCTTGCGCTCAACCCGAACCGGTTTCTTGTCAGCCTCAAGAGTTTTGTCGTTGCCTTGAAAAATCTTGCTGGCTGCCAACGGCATGGAAAACGTGAACGTCTTACCCTTTGGATTGCCTTGGTCCGTGAGATCAGGATCGACTTTGTAATCAGGCCCGATGGTGACATGTCCGTCGCCTACTGCGCCGGTATTCTCAACATAGCTGTCTGCCGCATTTGCAGTGAAACACAGCAGACACATCGATGCGAGACTGCAAATAATTAAGCGTAGGGAGGGCGAGGACGACATGTCGAATCGTTAATGCTGTGTAGTAAATGTCAATGCGGCAGACATCAGACGCTTTGAGTCAGGACTCTCTCATAACGGGGACGGGCAATCATGTAAATGTTGCGAAGCGCGGACGGACTCTCGAACATTGGTCAAGCCGTTGCACACTTCTCTGACCCCCATTTTCCCCGAACATAAAACTGAGCCGGCAAGATGCCGGCGCTCCCAGAGTAGAAGCGACGCCCTCGTCGCGTGGCTTTAATTACCAACGAACAACAAGGCTTGAGACAAGCCTTCTACTTTGCAA
>VFKY01000285.1 GCA_009885275.1 Verrucomicrobiota bacterium
CCCACAAAGCGAACATTTGCAAACTGACGGAGTTCCCCGACATTGCCCCGCTTTCCCCCACGCCCATGTCTGACGAAAAGCCCCCTATCAATCTCGACGACATCGATTTTGGCCACACCATTCGTGGCCATCAAAAGGGAGATCGTGTCTTCGAACGTTTCATCCTTAAAAAATTACTCGGCCGCGGTGGCATGGGCGTTGTTTGGTTGGCTAAGGACGAGCGACTCAATCGTGATGTGGCCCTGAAATTTGCTCCAGAGGTCGTGCGCTATGATGAAGTGGCTGTGGATGAACTAAAGGAAGAGACTCTCAAAGGCCTCAATCTCGCACACCCTAACATCGTAAAAACTTATGACTTTCTGCTCGATGAAGAACATGCCGCCATCAGCATGGAGTTTATCGAAGGAGATAATCTCAGCTCCCTGAGATTACAGCAGCCTAACAAAGTCTTTGAACCAAAAAAAATCACGGCATGGGTCATCCAACTTCTTGATGCGCTCGATTACGCGCATAATACCGGCAAAGTGATCCATCGCGACTTGAAGCCCGCAAACCTCATGATTGATCGTGATGGCACCCTGCGTGTCACCGACTTCGGCATTGCCCGCAGCATCTCCGACGCCATGAACCGTGCGACCTTCGGCGTGGAAAACTCCACCGGCACACTGGCCTACATGAGTCCGCAACAGGCCGATGGAAACAAACCTCACGTCACGGATGATGTTTACGCTTTCGGCAGTACGCTTTATGAATTGCTCACTGGAAAACCTCCTTTTTACAGCGGCAACATCGCGACACAATTGCGTGATGAAGCAGTACCAAGTTTGACGGAGCGCCGCAAGGAATTCGATATCAAGGGTGACCCATTGCCGCCAGAGTGGGAACGAGTTATTTTGTCTTGCTTGGAAAAAATTTCCGTGGATCGACCCTCTGGCGCACAAGCCATCAAGCAAAAACTTGGCTTCGGTGGCGGCACCATCAACATGCCGCCGCCCCTACAAGCCGGCGCTATCATGCCTCCTCCACTCTCGCGAGCGGCAACTGCTCAGTCTGGCTCCATGGCGACGAATGCATTCTTGCCCGGTCTAACTCAAGTGGATGCCCCTGCCACCCCCATGGTTGCAGGCAAGATTCACCTTGGCTCAAGCTCATCCAACACCACAAGCTCCCAAATTCAGCCTGAGAAATCGTCGAACGCTGTTCTATGGGTGATTGGCATCGCCATCATGCTTACACTGGGTGTCATGGGCATTGGTGGCTGGTGGGTTTATGAAAACACACCGTTTTTCAAAAGTAAGGCGAACATCGTCCTGACCCCACAGCCCAAAACTCCAACGCCACCGACGCTTACCCAAAATACTCCAACCCCGAAAGTTGATCCCAAACCTGAGATTATCAAAACGACACCACCAGTCCCAGTCCCCGTGCCTGTGCCGACTCCTGATAATGCCCCAACTATCGTCACTGTTCCTGCTGACACTCCTATTCAAACCGCGATCAACCAAGCCAAGGCCGGCACCACATTAATCATACCTGCGGGCATATATGAAGAACAGTTGCACTTCAAAAATGGTGTGAGCCTCAAAGCTGCGGTGGAAGGCAAAGTCATGGTACAAACGGATGGGCAAGTCGGATCGGCTTTAATGGCGGAAAACTGCCAAACCGGCAGCATCACCGGCATCGTCTTCCAACACACGGGCGACACTGTCGTCGAAAATGTCAGTTGGCCGGTGGTCATGCTTAAATCCAGTAGCATCACTCTAGACAAATGCACCGTGCAATCCGGCATTGGCAATGGCCTCTTCATCACGGGCGCAAGTAAACCTTTGATCCAACATTGCGTTTTCAGTAAAAACGTTAAAAACGGATTGGTTATTGGAAGCGGCGCGACTCCCAAAATTACGGATACAGAATCCCGTAATAACGGCGAAAGCGGCGTGGAGGTAATCTCCACCGGAACCAATCCCGTATTCGAACGCTGCACCTTTTCAGAGAATGGCGGGTCAGGCATTGCTATTAAAGACGGCGCTTCTGCCAGCATATTGAATCAAACAAAATGTATCAACAATCTAGAAGCTGGCGTGGTGGCCTCAGGTGCCGGCGTTAAAGTCACCATCACCAAATGTGAGTTTGTGGATAATCAGTTTGGTATTTCTGTACAGCAAAACGCGTATGGAAACATCTCTGATAATAAAGTGAGTAAATGCAAGGAAGTGGGCATCCATTTCGACGCGCCGGCGACAGGTTGCGAAGTGATCAATAACATGATCGATAAATGTAACTTAGGTGGAATCATGGCCACGGGCGCCGCTGGAACAACGATGACTATTTCGCGTAACACCATCATCGGGAACGCTGGCAACGGCATTTTCATCTTGGGTGCCGACTTCAAACCACGCGTGACAGAAAACACCTGCAGCG
>VFKY01000138.1 GCA_009885275.1 Verrucomicrobiota bacterium
ATCGTGGCATTCTATCTCGCCACGTATCTGCCCATGACCTTTATCTGCTTCATGCTGCTCAGTGTGGCACGCGCTCAAGGTCTTGGGGAAGACATCGCCTCCCTCAAAGGCATCGCCCGCACCTCTCCCCGACTCGGGCTTGCCGTGACCATCGCGTTGGCCTCGCTCGCTGGTCTCCCATTGACCGCCGGTTTCATGGGCAAATTCCTCGTCATCTTCGCCACCGTGCTCGACGGCAACTACGCTTACCTCGCGATCGCAATCATCGGTGCCGCGAGCGGATTTTACTATTACTTCAAGGTCATCCTCGCCCTCTATTCCAAACCGGACACCGAACCTGCCAAGCTTCATCTCTCAACGCTCTCTTATCTGGCCGTAATCACGCTGGTAGCAGCAATTGTGATCCTCGGTGTTTATCCAAATGCTCTTCGTCTGGTGCTTGGGGTGCATTAAGATGATAACGAAGCGGTAAAAGCTCAGGCCTTCGCACAATGAACGGCAGTCTTGCCAAACCCGCACGCGTGCCTTACTATCCGATCTATGCAACTTGCACTGCCCGAACCACTGGAAGCTAATCTTACGCCCGAAGAAGCACGGCTTGGATTGGCGCTAGGGCTATATGTGTCAGGTCGGCTTGGCTTTGGCCGTGCTGCTGAGGTGGCCGGACTGCCCCGCCCTGCATTTCAACGATTGATGGCACAACAGCGTGTGCCGATGGACTACTCACTGGAAGATCTGCATGAAGATGCGACAGCCTTGAAGTCACGGCAGAAATGATCGTCGTCTCTGACACGACTGCAATCTCCAACCTACTGACGGTAGGACAAGCGGAGTTGTTGCCGCAGTTATTCCATAGGGTATTGGCTCCACCTGCGGTGTTTGCGGAACTTCTGGCCTGGCATGATACCCTCCCCGTCTGGTTGGAGGTGGTGACGGTGCGCGACACGGCTCGCGTGATACACTATCGGCAACTTGTTCATGCTGGAGAAGCAGAAGCCATTGCCTTAGCTCTAGAAGTAAAGCCAGACTGGCTACTATTGGATGATTCTGATGGACGGCGTCTGGCCAAAGCTGAGGGAACCCCCGTGCTCGGCCTGATGGGTGTTCTGCTGATGGCAAAAGAATGCGGTCTGCTTACCGAGATGCTGAATCTGATGAATCGCCTGCGCGATGAGGCTGGATTCTTTTTGTCTGAACGGGTGCGACAGGAAATCCTGAACTTGGCTGGAGAGAGAGAATGAGCAGCACCGCGCAACAATGATGGCATCCGACGTCACTTCCGTCTCAAGGTTGCGCTGCGGCTGCTTCGGTGCATGATTGGCGCTTCCTTTTTGCGCCGCATGTTATCTCAATACCTCCAGCCCGACTTCCCAACGTTTCAGGCACGTTCCCAACAAGGCAATCTCGTGCCCGTCTGGATAGAGCTGGCAGCCGATTATGAAACACCGCTCTCGGCCTTTCAAAAGATCGACGATGGACGTCATGGTTTTCTTCTTGAATCAGCGGAGCTAACCCAGCACTCAGGGCGCTACTCCCTATTGGGTAGCAATCCCCGACTCATCTTCACCGCTCGTGGCAAGGAGATCGAAATCGAAGATCGCGGTGAAATACGAAAATTCACAGCAGAGTCTGATCCTTTGCGTGATCTTGAGACTATCATGGCAGAATTTAAACCGGTGGGGCCACCGCCATTGCCTGTGTTTCATGGAGGTGCCGTCGGTTATCTCTCCTATGACATGGTAAGGTTTTTTGAGCCCACCCTGTCGCCCCCTCCGCCTGATCAACTTGGATTGCCAGACATGGTATTCATGCTCGCAGATACGGTGATCATCTTTGACCACAAGCATCGCAAGCTCTCCATCGTGGCCAATGTCTTCATACCCGATCACGAAACAGCCGAAGCCGCCTATGCCTGGGCTGATGAAAAAATTCAGAGCATCATCGCCAAACTGGAGACACCACTGAAGGTGCGTGCCCTCCAAGCCTTTGCGCCCGAGAGCACCACCGGCGCCCCGGCTCCGCGTGCCAACACGACTCAAGCAGAATACGAAGCCATGGTCCTTGCGGGTAAGGAATTTATCAAGGCGGGTGACGTCTTCCAGTTTGTGCCCTCGCAGCGATTCGAGACCGACTTCCCCGGCAGTCCGCTAGACCTCTACCGCGCTCTCCGGCATGTCAATCCATCGCCCTACATGTTCTGCCTGCGCTTCCCTGATGGCTTCTCACTCGTGGGCAGCTCTCCTGAAGTTCATGTGAAATGCCTCGATGGAAAAATCGAGATTCGTCCCATCGCCGGCACACGCTGGAGGGGCAAGACGGTAGAAGAAGACGATGCACTTGCCGAGGAACTGCTCAATGATCCCAAAGAGCGCGCTGAACATATCATGCTCGTGGACTTGGCGCGCAACGATGTCGGCCGCGTCTCCGAGTATGGCAGCGTGCGCGTCAACGAACTGATGATCATCGAGCGCTACTCCCACGTCATGCATATCGTCTCAAACGTCGAGGGCAAGCTCGCCGCTGACTGTAACGCCTATGATGTGATGCGAGCAACTTTCCCTGCTGGCACCGTAAGCGGATCACCCAAGGTACGCGCCATGGAGATCATCAACAGTCTCGAGAAAAGCAAACGCTGTGCCTATGCCGGTGCCGTAGGTTACTTTGGATTCGATGGCGGTCTCGATAGTTGCATTGCTCTGCGCACCTGTGTGCTCAAGGACAACAAAGCGTATGTTCAAGCTGGTGCAGGTGTGGTGGCGGATTCCGACCCAACTTACGAGTATAACGAAACAGTAAACAAGGCGCGCGGCATGATGCGAGCGTTGCAGCATGCCAAAGAACTGGCGAAGTAGTGAGCTGTCACAACTCGAAAAGTTTACATTTTTCAGCGCGAGTATCGTCACAACTTTTCCTCAACCATGAAGAAAACTCAGCCAAATAGACACTTAAGCCCTGCTGATAATTTAGCAGTATTTATGGAAACTTTGAAAGATTGTTACCTCTAAGGTTGCCAAGTCCCTCTCAAAAGTGATAAACTGCGCACCCGATACGTTGAGCTTCCTCTCATGACTTGCCTAAACTTCATAAGATATAACCTTCTTCTCGTGGCCTTGTTTGGTGTTTGTTCAACACTTTCGTCACAGACGACTTCCTCCGTCACCACGACTATTGCCAGTGAGGGTGCAGCCATCGGAGCTATGGCCATTTCTCGTGAAACTGTGGTTTTCACGCCTTCACCGAGCACATCATCCGCTGCCACAACGGCCCCTGTACTCCCGCGCGTCTTTGCGCCGACACTTCCTCGCACCACTTACTCCAAATACCCTTGGAAACTTGATATCACAGCTACGGTCTTTTGGGTTGGCGAACTTCCCACCGCCAACAATCCTGTACCCAACACCAAGAGTTCTTGGGACACTGAATGGACTAAGAACTTCGGGGGGTACGATAACCCTGATCCTGCTAAACGTTCCCCTGATTACCGTCCGGCAGGATTCGTTCCTAAACAAAATCCCTTCTACATTGCCCTGCCTTACAATGATTGCGTCAACTCATCGGTCACGAAGTCTGAAGCCGCCAAAGTAGTGCCTTGGTATAAACAAGAATTCAAAGAACATGGCGAGTCTGTCTGTCGTGACCGTTGGATCGCGCTCCGTAACGGAAATCGCACCTGCTATGCCCAGTGGAGTGACTGCGGCCCCTTTGTCACCACGGATGCCAACTATGTCTTTGGAGATGCTCGTCCGGTAAATGCTAAAAACTCTGGAGCCGGCATTGATGTCTCTCCCGCTGTTCGCGATTACTTGGGATTCGCAAGCTCCGCGCGCATCGACTGGCGCTTTGTTGATGTTTCTGAAGTTCCCGATGGTCCATGGAAAGCCTATGGTACAAACAATCACTTCGTTCAGCAGATATCCAAAGACCGAGATCTTGTGGTATCACGCATCGAGGAACTCCGCCGTCAGCGTGATGATTGGTTCCGTCAAAATGGCAACAATGATCTCCGCCGTCGCTAAAGATCTTCATCCTCGGAGAGAATCTCTTGAGTGGGTAGCGGCCGTGGTTTTGGCCAGGATATAAGATTGCGGCCTAGGTAAACTTTATAAGAACGAGACTTCCCATTTCCCAATGGAATGTCGATCTCACCTGTTTTCTCAAACGTCTCGAAAGAGCTATGGATGCTTTTGGCCACACTTTTGCCTTCTGGCAGAAAAATCAGCGCGTCACCGCCCATGCGCTCTTCATTGGCTTGCGGCCAAAGTTCATACTGCGAAGAAATCAGATCGTTCTCCTGCCAACGGTAAACCGGAGGATGTTGCGGGGTGTAAAATGAAATTTGACTGGCATTTTCTCGATGCCCCATCACTAGAAAAAATGTTTTCTCGGGAGCAGGTGCTTGTGAAAGAAACCGACCCGCAGTTTCACCAACCTCTCGCCAACCACGAACACGCGCCAGAGGATCAAGCCTTGAGTGCCCTGATAATCCGAAAACACCCATCATCAAAGGTGCTGCATAAACCACTGCCGTAAGCACAAATACCATGATCGTGGTGGGCTTGAGCCAGCGTTGCCAATGAATTAAAGGCCAGGCCGGTATCCAAGTTCCCTGCAAGGCTGCCCCAAGCAAAACCGAGCCACTAAGATAAAATACCGCTGGCCAGTTGGGATTAATGTTCTGTCGCAACGCCAGGAGGGAAAACACCACGAGCACTGGCGCAGAGAACATGACAAGAAATTGACTCCGCAACTCCAGCTTACGCCATTTCCAAAGCCCTCCAAACCCGATGATCATGAGAAAAATCCAAATCAGCGGGGTCAACAAAGCCATTTGTAACAATGGAAAACTCAGGAAAACTACAACCCGATCTAGGAGTGATGCATCTGCCTTAGTATCAAAATGATGGCCCGTATGCTGAAAGGTTATCCAATCGTGCTGCTCGTTCCACCAAAGGACTGGGAGCACAAACAACAGGGAAACGCCCATGCTGATCCAAAAACCAGGGCGCCGCATGATGGGGCGAGCCTGTCTCGACCACCAAACTAGGATGCACATGAGCAACGGGAAAACGAGCATCATTTGTTTGCTGAGATTTCCCATGCCCAATGCCACCGTGAGCAATATCCAATGAGATGCTTTTTCAGGTTTTTCTATAGCCAACCAAAATGCCAATAACGCTCCCGTCCAACACAAGACCAAAGGGGCATCAATCGTGAAAAATAGATTCAAAGCAATGTTGGCTGGTGTGAAGGACGCCAGAAAGACGGTCAACACAGCGGTTTGCTGATCAAACATGCGCTTTGCCAATGCATACAAAAGGCCCAACGAAACTGTTCCACAAACCAATGATGCCAATCGTATGCCCCATTCGGCATGATTCGTTATCAGTCCTACTGCGCCCATGAGCCAACCAATCATTGGCGGCTTGCTGAAATAGCCCCAGTCAGGACGACGCCCCCATTCCCAATAATAACTCTCATCGCTTGCGAGATCGAAAGCCGAACAGAAGAACGGTAGGTAGATCAACCGTAGGACAAGTAATCCTAAAACGGAATAACCGAGAAATTTTTGAAATCGAGAACTGAAAGGAATCATGAATCGCCTCTTCCTTAGTTCATTACGCATCTTTTGCATCTCTGAATTGCCATGGATTCCCCCGTCGCAACCAACCACCCAAAACGCGATACCCCAGATAACCTGTGATACCGCCAATCAATAGCGACGGAGGCACATCACTCGGCCAGTGCGCCCCGCAATACACACGAGAGTATGCCATGAGTAGTGGCACGGAAAACAACCACCAACGCCGTCGCCCTTGTCCCAGAAAAATGAGAAACACTGTGGCTGCAGTGATATTTACGATGTGACTAGAGGGCATCGAATTACCCCTCGCACCGGGCTTGGCAAGTTTGGCGGGAATCGTCACCGGCTTCTCAAAGACCGCCATGAATCGGAACGGATGCTTGGCCAGATCGCGCCGCACCACCCACGTCAGCGAATCACTAGGCCGAAGCCGCCCTACGGCTTTTTTTAGGGAGTTTGAAATAACACCATCTGCTATCAACACCGTCACCGTCACCGCTAGCAACACCATAAGCCCTCGCATGCGATATCGCAGTATCACGACAACTCCAGTGATGATAAAAATCGGCACCCAGGCGTTGAGACAGGAGACAAAAGCCATGAGCCAGTCTAGGAATGGGGAACTCCATTGACGGTTGATCAGATCGAGTATTTGAGTGTCAAGATTCATCAAAAAATGAGGCCTAACGCTTAGCGGTCGTTTGAGGAGAAGGCGATAGCTTTGTTGCGTTTTTATCGCTCTGTCGTTTCGTGTGACAATGCCTTTATCAACTCAGCGCCTGCCCTTTGCCCAGTGGATGGAGCAGGCTCTCTTCGATCCGGCAAACGGCTACTACACTTCCCACATCCGCACCGTAGGACGACAAGGCGATTTTTCGACCTCTGCCACTGCCAGTAATCTCCTCGGTGAGGCCATCGCTCACTGGATTTTTCAGGAGCATAAAGCGCTACCCAAAGTGAAACATGTCATCGAAGTCGGCGGCGGCGATGGCTCCCTCTCCCTCTCCGTGCGAAATTCTCTCGGTTGGTGGCAGCGCCGCTCGCTGCACTGGCATCTTGTGGAAGCTTCCCCCATCCTAAAGAAAAAGCAGCAGGAACGACTCCAGGGTTCTTCAGCGAACTGGCATGAAAGCATGAGGGAAGCTCTGAAAGCTTGCGATGGATCTGCTTTCATTTTTCACAACGAACTGGTCGACGCCTTTCCCGTCACCGTGCTGCAATGGAATACGGCATCCATGAGTTGGCAGGAGCTTTGGTTGGAATCCACCGCTGCAGGATGGCAGGAATCGTGGGAAACACTGACCTCTGTAGAGTCAGACAAGTTCAGCGCTCTCCAACAATGGGATGCCACAAACCCTCCACCTTATGACGGTCAGCGCATCGAGTTGCATGCTTCGTATGAGTCATGGCTACAGCAATGGTCGCCACACTGGAGCGCCGGCGCCATGGTGACGGTCGATTATGGCGACACCTTTCCTGCCCTTTATCACCGTCAACCCCGTGGCACCATGCGCGCCTACCTTCTGCATCAGCGACTTACTGGCTCCGCCGTTTATGCCAATATGGGGCGACAGGACATCACGAGCGATGTGAACTTCAGCGATCTCATCCGATGGGGCAAAGCTCTGCAATGGGAAAATGATCCCCTGCAAACCCAGCGTGGATTTTTGCAGCAACATATTCCAAAACTTTCTGAGCAGGTAGCAACAGATCCTGCTGCTGCTTATCTCACCGATGACTTCGGTGCCGGCGGTGCCTTTAAAGCACTCGTGCAGCGACCCTCTTCAACTTCTCTTTAGACAGGATTTACATGATTACTCGGATTGATTTCTGAGAATAACGATCTGAACCCGAGGTGCGACATCTCAATTCGATCCTATAAATCCCGTTAATCCTGTCTAAAATGCCAGTTACCTTCCCCGCGAAAACGTTTGCGTGACGGGGATGGGCATGTTAGCAAACGCCTCTTCTTTCTCCCAATTTTTCGTTCATGAAAGCTCATCAACTTATCTCTGCCATCAGTCCCGCTTTGAAACTGGAAATCACTGGTTTCCTCCAAAAAGAAACCCGCGAAGCCTATCGCACCTCTCTTTATTCTTTGGCCGCCCAACGCAAGCTACGCCCCCAATACATTCAAGGTAAATCACGTGAGCAACAGGGCGAATGGTTGATGGAACAACTCAAACTACGCACAAACGACGGCATTGCCGAACAGTTGCTCCAACTTTGGTTGCTTAAGGCTAAGACTCCCATGCTCATTTCTTTTCTTGATGCCGCTGGCATCAAGCACGACGGCGAAGGTCAGGTCGATGATCTTCCTGATGTCATGACGAAAGAGCAAGTGGAAGCCGGCATTGATGCCATGCTCGCCAATCACTCCACCGAACACGTCTCCGTTTACCTTCGCCTCTTCCAATTACAACGCCCCCAAGGCTGGCATACCGTGGCAGAAGCACTGGAAAAGTACAGCGAGTTACACATGCCTTTGTGAAAATATTTGTTTCATTGCATCGGCTGAATGGTTGATGCGTTGGCAGTTTTTGTAGCGACTGTATCCTACTGATGGGTGCGTGAAATAGGCTACAAAATTGGGTGATGGATTTCGTGTGGTGGCAAGACGCGAGTGATGCGGTTATTGCACAATATCCAACGAGTGAGCAACGCAGCCACAACACGAAAGTCGCACCTGAGTTGTAGTTTATCCCGCAAACCTGTCAGTAAGTCATCGCGCCACATTGGAATATCTGTAACGACCAAGCCACGAATAGCGGCAGTGCGAGCAGATGGGGCCGCACGTCCCTACCAAAATTTACTTACCCCAACAATCCCACCGGAGCTACCTTGAAATCAGGGAACACGGCTTCCACATTTTCAAGTCCCATGGAGCCGCGCAACACTTCGGAGAAAACGCTGCGATAGTCGTGCTCGATTTTTAATCCCCCGGGACCGGTAACGGTTTCCTCGATGACGCTGGGCCATTTACTGATGATGCGTCCGCCGTTAAACTTGTCGCTCAGCACTAAAGTGGAGAAACCGCGACCGTGATCAGTGCCGAGAGAACTGTTCTCATATATGCGTCGACCGAACTCGGTCATGACCATGACGGTGATGTTTGAGCGATGTTCTTTGAGATCACCATCGAAGGCGGCAAGCCCTTCAGCGAGTAACTTGATGCGGGCGGCTTGCAGTCCGCTGTCGGATCCTTGAATGAAATGAGTGTCCCAGCCATCGAGATCGATGCTGGCAATTTCCAGTCCAACCCGTGCCTTGATGAGTCGGGCGATCTCCTGCATCCCTTTGCCGAATTCATCCTTCGGATAAGTGGCATTGTTGGAAGGCTTGTAATCGTTCGATTGCAAACTGCGGACTCTCTCAAACAAACTCAACGTCTCTCGTCCCTGATTCCCGAGCAGGGTGACATCGGCTCCGTATAGTTGGGCCAACGCAGAGGCGGCAGCGGCGGAGTCACCACTGGGCGTTTTCAACGCGATGTCATCAAGCGATTGTAGCACGCTGACCGTGGGTGCACCTCGGAGTGATTCAGGGAGCTTAGTGCCGTAGGCAATCGCACTGAGCGGTCCGTAGTTTTTGTCCGCACGAGCACGAAGAAATCTTCCCAACCATCCTCCACCTGCCGGTGAACCCTGCATGGAGTCACCGTGCTCCATCTGATCCTGACATTCAAAGTGAGAACCGGTGGTATTGTCGGTGCCCACATTCTGCACGATGGAGAGTCGACCTTCAGAAAATTTCTCATGCAGGGGTTTGAGCATGGGATGCAGACCGTAATGCTCATCGAGACGGATGGCACGTGAGGCATCGGTGGAACCGTTCTCAGGTGGTTTAATGCCAATAGTGGGGCGTGCGCGATGATAGGTGTCATCGGCATACGGCACAATAAGGTTCATCGTGTCGGCACCGCCGCGTAGGAAGACACAGACAAGGGTATGCTTCCCCGCGTCTTCCACCACCGGTGGCGCAGTGACGAGAAGCTTGCTGAGTAGGGCGCGTCGGGTGAGAGAAGGCATGGCGGTGGTTTCGTGAGTGGGGTTATTCAGCACCGTTGAAACGCGGGCGACGCCAACATCGCACCGAGCATTTCATCTTTGTTCGAGAGGTTTTCAATGGCCTTTAATTCGGTTTCCAGCGGGTGGCGTCCGATGCAGTGGGCAAACAGTTTTGCAGTCTGGGCTTTGGTGTCCTTGTCGAGAGATTTGCGCAGCATCGTGGGATTGCATTTCACCGTTGGCACCTGATTACTTGCGATGGCGAAGGCAAAATTCCAGCGCCACAAGAGCGTGCCCATCCATGGGGCTTCTTCATCAGGGTAACCGTCGGGTGTGGGATACTGAAACAGGCCCTGTCCCATGCGATGCAGATACTCCATCAACGGCGGATGCGCATAGGTGTCGGCACCCACGGTGCGTAATGCTGAAACGACATAGCGGAAAGGGCGCTTCAAGAGCTGACCTTGTGACGCATAAAACTCATCACTTTTAAGAATGAGACGAAGCAGGCTTTTGATATCGCCGCGTGTGGCAATGAACTGGTCAGCCACGCGCTTCACCAGCGCTTCCGGTGGATTATAGCTGACGAAGCGATGACACAGCTTGGTAGCGAGATAGTGGCCCGTGCTCCGATGGGAGCAGACGATATCGACCAGTCGTTCAATGTCCTGCGCCCCACCTCCTGCGGGAATGGTATGGCCGAGAACTTTCTTTTCTCCATCGTCATGCCATTCTTTTTTGAAATAGGTCACACCGCGGGCAGGCTTGAAGAGATTGAGATCCTCCAACAGATTACGCTTCAGATCCACCGTCCAGCCCGTGAGACAGCGCGCAGCTTCATACACATCGTTCTGGGTATAACCGCCACTGACGCCCAGTGTATGGAGCTCCAGCAGTTCGCGCGCATAGTTTTCATTGGGCACGTCCTTGGATTTGGCTCGCACTTTGTTATCGCGACCATCGAGATAAGTCAGCATAGCGGGCGACTTCGCACTGGCGATGATGAGGTCATGAAAGTTACCGAGCGCATGAGCGCGGATGACTTCACGATCATCGCTGGGTTTGAGATACACGCAGTCGCCTTTTTCAAGGTCGATGTTGAGATGATCCGTCCAGAATTCGACCATCACCTCCAGCAGTTGTCGCTTGCTGTATACCGCCTGAATCAGTGTGTGACGGGTGATTTCATCGCGCAGCACTTCCTTGTCAAACTCGTAAGCATTGCCCGGCTCGAACTGGAGGGATTCAAACGAACCGTCACGGAGATTGCACAACGTATTGTCGATGCTTTCGGGTTGCAGTTGTTCTTCAATCCAAGCTTCACGACCCATGGACTTCAGGCGTGACCAGTCGCCCGGCCATGAACCAAAAGCGGCGCGATTTAGAAGATGAAAGTCATCATCGATTTTGACACCATCACCCACCGCGAGTGATGAGGGAACACCTTGTCCAAACTGCTGGCTCAAGGCGGTCGTAATACGCTCGCATGAGGTTAGCGAAGCAGCGCCACCGAGCGTGAACGTTTTGAGTAGAGAGCGGCGAGTGGAGTTCATTCCAAGTGCGAGAGTGGAATTCTTTTTTCAGGCTTTAGTTTTCCGATAAAACAGGTTCATTGATCGGCTCTTTGATGGCCTTTTTTTGGCCAAACCAGGCACGAACCTGAATGCCAGCACCGAACACGACCAACATCATCAAAAGAAAAAACCAACCAATAAAAGGAATCATCAAGCAACCCACAATCACCTGACCGCCCTTCCAGGTTGATCGCCATGCTTCGTCGCCTGAAGTGTATTGTGGCCATAGTTTCTCACCCACTTGCGTGGCCAGTCCGGCCGCCCCCATCAGGCTCCAGACAATGATGAGTCCCACGATGAAAAGCGATGGCACAGCGATGGGTGGAAATTTTGACATGGTCACAACAATTAAAATAGTGAATCCGGTAGGGATCAGCCCCATGAGTAAACTCACAAAGAGATTGCGGGAACTGACATCTTTGCTGCGCTCGATCATCTGAGGCCAGCGGGCACGAGCAAAAAGCCACATGGCCGGAATACCCAAGGCAGCGCCGAGTCCGATGAGTAAATAAAAGAAGGTTTGTGAAAAGAGCATGGGAGCGAGGGGTAAACGATTTTTTGCCACAGAGCTACCTTCCTCATGAAAGCAGTTCTTGCGGCATGATGACGGCGCTACAGGAGATGCGGTTACAGTGCATGAAGATAAATAATTCAAGACAGAAGTTGAAGAGGGATATCCCGATCATCGGGGGTTTTAACCACAACAACTTTCAAGTGTTTATTGCTCCCAGAGTAGAAGCACCGCCCTCGTCCCTTGATTCCCAGAGAGAGAAGACCTCATTTACCATTTCCCCATTTCCAGACTTTCAGCCCTTCAATACCTGTCTGCACATTGCTGTAAAACAAATATCCAAGAATCTTGTGATTTTTTGAAAAAATTGTGAAGATGTGCAAATCACCACTTGTTCAAAATTGAATACAATAACGACATGACCGAACGCAATACTACCACTAGCATCGTTTCGGTTTCTAATTTTCTTGAGCAGCTGAATATGGATGATTACTTAGGTGCTTCCTCTATCTCTGACGGGTGGGTGTTCAGAGGCCAAATTCGCCGACGCTCCGGCAATGATGGATGGCCGCTTCTTCCAAAAGCAGGTCGTTCATCAGGGTTTGCAAGAGGTCTCAATGCGCTCGGTGAATCTTGGAGAGATAGTGTATCTACAGCAACCACAAGGGAAGAAACCATTACTGACATCACACGTAACTTTTTCCAACCTTATGATATGGTTGTTTTTGAGGAATGGTGTGATCGAGCTATTGCCTACAGTCGGGATTTCCCATCAAGCGCATGGGAACGACTCGCTCTAGCTCAACACTATGGTTTGGCAACACGCTTGCTTGATTGGTCAGAGAGTCCGTTGGTTGCATTGTTTTTTGCAGTTGAAGCTGCGAGCGAACAACAAGGCGCAGTATACGCTTTCTTGCGCCCTCGTTCTATTGTTAACCCAGATAAACACATATTCACGGACATAACTTCATCAACTTGGTCCAAGTTTAGCTCAGATGAGCCTCTCGATCCGCATAAAATGGCTGTCTCATCCTCTGATATTGCAATATATAAACCTCGCCCTTTAGACCGACGAATGCTCAATCAACGAGCTGTGTTCACTTATCATGCAAAACCGCTTGCCCCTATTATTTCATCTATGGAGCGGGGAGCTCAGCTTAATTCCAGCGAGTTTTCCCGTTTTGGAACTGACTTAATGGAATTCATTATCGACGGAGCTCAAAAAAAACGCATACGAAATGAGCTTTCTATGCTCGGCATCGATAAGGAAACACTGTTTCCTGACCTAGACGGCCTCTCATCACATATAAACTATTCAAGAAGCGGTAATCCTTAATTATTTCGGAAATGGGGGGAAATATGGCAGTGGCGATGCACCGGCAGGCGCATAGTGCGCTGATCTTTCTCTTCAAGCACGTGCTGAACAAAGAAATCGATGTAGAAGGAGTGATGCTCACGGTGCGGGGCGAAAAAGAGGACAAGGATACAGTGAAT
>VFKY01000050.1 GCA_009885275.1 Verrucomicrobiota bacterium
AGCAATGGGCTATGCTCCCATCCAAGCTATAGCAGAGTGGGCTAGCTGGCATCCCTCCGGGATGCGGACGGTTTCTTCCTCATTACCGGTGGTATCGTTTTACTCCACCACCGGCTCATGGCTATCAAACCTCCGGCTTGATTCCTGTTTTGCTACGCTCAAGACAGGCCGGTTTCATTAGCTCGTTAATGGCCACATATTTATTTAATATGCTCTAGGGTTTCGATGAGCGATTGGAAGACCGTCCTCGCCCAAGCGGAGCTGCTGTGTGCGGACTGGGTGTGCGGGGGCATCTCGACGACGCAGCAAAACGGAGGACTCGACATCGGAGTAACTCAGGTTTCCATCCTGAGCGTGCCACGAGAATCCGTCTCGTGGTTCAAATCAAAACAGGTTAAAAACCTGTCATACCCTCCGGCTACAAGCCCGAGTTACTTTTGCTCATCTCGCGAACAAAATGAATGACACGCGACATCTTTACGTTCACCACGCGGCTTCTAAATCGTCACTCACGCCCCTCCCCTTTTCCTTATGAAATCCATCATCCTTCTTGGGGCACTTTTTGCGATGTCCTTGAAGCTCGCTGCCGCCGACAATCCTTTCATCGATGGTAAGGGTTTATCTCCCAAAGTCCGCGGAGAACTGCCCAAGCATTCCTAACTCTCTGATAATATTTCTAGGGGATAGCTGTGAAATCTAATGGAATACGCTAAATAATCGTTTCTCATAATGCCATTGAACATGATGCTGGATAAATCATCTAAGGCTTACCCTCTCTTTATTATGCAACATAATCTAAAACCTCTCATGCACGTAAACAGTACTTTCTTTGCTGTGGCTCTTGTCGCGACAGCTTGCTTTTTACCATCCAATAATCTCATGTCAGAAGAACCGGCAGCGAAAGATAAAACGGTAAAGACAACTGCGGAAACACCGGTGAAGAAGCCGATCCCAACAGATGCAGAGCTCAAAAAAATGCTTACTCCAGAGCAGTATGCGGTGACTAGGGAGAACGCGACAGAGCGCCCCTTCACCAATGAATTTTGGAAAAACAATAAAGAAGGGATCTACGTTGATATCATCTCGGGTGAAGCTCTCTTTTCATCCAAAGATAAATTTGATACCGAGTGTGGATGGCCAGGGTTCAGTAAACCGATCAACGATGATGAAATCGCCAAGCTTTCTGACAAATCCCACGGCATGGATCGCAGTGAAGTCCGCTCTAAAACTGGCAATGCGCACCTCGGCCATGTGTTTAACGATGGTCCAGTCGAAAAAGGAGGGTTACGCTACTGTATAAACTCTGCCTCTCTTCGCTTCATCGCTAAGGACAAGATGAAAGAAGCTGGTTATGGCAAGTTGCTCTATTTGTTTGAAGCAGAAAAACCAAAAGAGCAACCCAAGAGCAAATAATGGCTAGCCAGCAGCATGACCGCTATTGCGCCTCATTAATCATGCAGTGACACTATTTCGGCCATTAAATCATCGCTAATACGTTGGTAAAGATTTTTACCTGTTT
Organism: Verrucomicrobiota bacterium; assembly: GCA_009885275.1. Taxonomy (GTDB): domain Bacteria; phylum Verrucomicrobiota; class Verrucomicrobiia; order Verrucomicrobiales; family Verrucomicrobiaceae; genus Verrucomicrobium. The sequence continues at coordinate 1,520 of VFKY01000050.1, forward strand.
CTGTATATTTAGAGTCTTCATAACGCCACTCTTTGCCGATGATAAGCTTGATTTCTGAGGGGTGTATTGCGCCGCCTCCCATGGGTAACGCCTCTCGTGTTCCAATAAGTCGCATGGGATAGACAGGGACGTTTGCCTTGGCAGTGATGAATCCCACCCCAGGTAAACTGGGTAAATACGCACCATTAGAAGTGCGAGATCCTTCAGGAAAAATAAGCACTTTTTTTCCCTTCTTGAGCAACCGAATGACCGTTTTCAAGCTGGACATATCGGCTTTCTCTTGATCAACCGGTATGGCGTTCCATGAGCGATAGATGACATTGGTTATTTTGTTATCAAATAACGTCTTTTTTGCAAGGTAGTAAATATCCTCGTCAAATGCGACCCCAACCAATGGTGGGTCAAGAAAGCTTGCATGATTACAAACGATGAGTGCTGCGCCCTTTTGATTGATTCGATCCAAATCACCAAAAACGCGATAGTTAAAAAAACCGCGCGCCACCATCTTAAAAAATATGAAGCCCAGCTTGTATGAAAGATTCATTTTTGAATGCCCTTAAGGTTATGAGGCAGGAATTAGACCATTAAGTCCCAATGTTTTCATCACGGTATCAACCACTTCATCGAGGGTCATGTCTGAACTATCAATGACCATCGCATCATCAGCAATTGCAAGAGGTGCCGTCTTGCGCGTGCTATCCATCCGATCTCGTTCACGCACAGAATCTTCCTGCCCCTGTAAGCCTCGCCTATTGGCTCGCACTTCTTCTGAGGCATCAATATAAAACTTGTAGGGCGCATCAGGAAAAACATGCGTACCGATGTCGCGACCTTCCATAACCACTGAATATTTCTGTCCTATCTCTCGTTGCAGAGCCACGAGCTTATTTCGGACATCTGGAATACGCGCTACGAATGAGACTGCTCGATTAACAGATTCCGAATTGAGCTCCGACTCAACATTCTCGCCATTGATTCGAGCCACGCTTTTATTGTTTTCAATACAACAATCAAAATTCATTGTTGCGGTGATCCTAAGCACCTCGGGTTCATTCTCATAATCAACACCAGACCTTATCACGGCCAAGGTGGCAGCACGATACATGTTGCCAGTATTAACATAAATCCAGCCAAGCTTTTCTGCGAGACTACGGGCAGCACTGCTTTTTCCAGAGGCCGCCGGACCATCAATAGCGATAACTTTCAAAACACTCATGGCGTTAAAAATTGATCTAAGTGACGCTCAAACCCTGGGTAAGAAGTGCTAATACAACTAGTGTCACGAATAACAGTCTCACCGTCTGCAAAGAGTCCCGCGATGGCAAATGCCATGGCGATACGATGGTCGCCAAAAGAAGGCATCTCTGCGCCATGTAAGGGCATCCCCCCAGTAATCTCCATGCCATCCGGAAACTCTACAACTTCAACCCCCATGAGCCGAAGATTCCCCGCCACGGCGGCGATGCGATCTGTCTCCTTTACCCTGAGTTCGCCGGCATCACGAATGACGGTTTTTCCACGTGCCAGTGCGCCAGCGACCGCTAAGATGGGGAGCTCATCAATGACATTGGGTATTTCGTTGCCTTCAATGATCGTACCCTTTAGTTCGCCACCATGAATGGTAATGTCTCCACGCAGCTCACCTTCTGTTTCCGCAAGCGTACAACTAAG
>VFKY01000403.1 GCA_009885275.1 Verrucomicrobiota bacterium
ATCATCTCTAGTATTTACCGGATAAAAAATGAAAATGACGATTCCTCAAAAGATTTCATGGATGCGGCTGTCTGCCACATTGATATTCGCGCTTTCAACTGATGCAGTATTTGCTGAAGGCAAAATTGAATTCAATCGTGATATCAGGCCGATTCTCTCCGACACTTGTTTTCATTGTCATGGACCAGATGAAAAGGAACGAAAGGGCGGTTTGCGTCTCGATATTAAAGCTGAAGCTCTTAAGCCTGCAAAATCGGGATCTTTGGCACTTGTTCCTGGCAAGCCGAACGAAAGTGAATTAATCGCACGCATATTGACGGCAGACGATGATGATTTGATGCCTCCCACGAAGTTGCATAAGCCGCTTACCGCCGAGCAAAAAGCCCTATTAAAGCAATGGGTGGCTGAGGGAGCGGAGTATCAAGGGCATTGGGCCTTTATTAGCCCCGTCAGACCCGAAGTGCCGCCTGTAAAGGATGAAGCTGGAAGGCTGAAGGATGAAAATGGGAAAGCATTGCCACCATCAGCCATTGACGCCTTCATCATGGATCGACTGGCTAAGGAAAAACTGACATATTCACCTGAAGCAGATAAGGCGACACTGATCCGGCGCGTGACACTTGATTTAACGGGTTTGCCTCCCACCGCAAATGATGTCGATGCATTTGTGAATGATCAATCAACGCAAGCGTATGAGCGAGTGGTCGATCGATTGCTGGCATCAAAGCAATACGGAGAAGTGATGGCCATGGAGTGGTTGGATTACGCTCGTTATGCCGACAGTCATGGCTTTCAAACGGACAGTTCGCGCAGCATGTGGCCATGGCGCGATTGGGTGATTAATTCTTTTAACGATAACAAGCCGTTTGATAAGTTCACGGTGGAGCAGATCGCCGGAGATCTCTTGCCTAATGCAACTCGTGAGCAAATCGTGGCCACGGGATTTAATCGTAATCATCGACTCAACGGTGAAGGAGGCATCATTGCGGAAGAGTGGCGCATCGAAAACATCATTGATCGTGTTGAAACCACTTCATTCACTTGGATGGGGCTGACAATGAATTGCTGTCGATGCCATGATCATAAGTATGATCCGTTAACGCAGCGTGATTTCTACAGCATGTTTGCATTCTTTAATAATATATCAGAATCAGGGACAATACAGGGGGCTTCAAATCGAGCGGGTGGTAATAGTCCGCCAACGATTGATGTGCCATCGCCAGAACAAGAAGTTCAGTTGGTGAAACTCAAGGACGGGATAAAAAGTGCAGAATTGAAAGTTGCAGAGGCTGCTAAAGAGTTGCCCAGCCTTATTGCTGCATGGGAACCGATCGCGATGAGTTCACTTCAAGCGGAGACGAACTCTTGGCATATGATTGAACCGACCAAAGTAGAATCTCAAGGTCAAGCGGAGTTCATAAAGCAAGGGGATGGATCGTATCTTGTTGGTGGAAGTAATCCACCCAGCGACGTATATACTATCACTGCGAAAATTACCGCATCAGATAAGTTGAGTGCGATCTTGTTGGAATGTCTTCCCGATGAATCACTGCCCAATAAAAGTCTCGGGAGAGCTAGCAATGGAAACTTTGTGTTGAGTGCACTTGAGGTGAGTTTAAGCGATCCGAAAACACTTAAACCGAAGTTACTTAAAGTCACAAAAGTGGAAGCGAGTTACTCACAAAAGAGTTACGAGATTGCCAATGTATTGAAACCCGCGAAAAGCAAAGGCTGGGCCGTCGATGGTAACACACGTCGTGAAGCTACTAATGCGATGTTTATACTTGAAAAACCTGAGTCTATACCTTCAGGCAGTGTCATCACGATCACTCTGAAGCATGGAAAGGACTTCGGTCAGCACAACATCGGTCGATTTAGATTATCATCGAGTTCTATAGATCCAAAATTGGTGAGGCTTGATGGAGCGTCACCGATTGCGGCTGTGAGTTCCATTCTCAAAACACCCGAAGCCAAACGCAATCCAGCGCAGAAAAATCAATTAATCAGTTTCTATCGTTCCAATGTGGATAGTGCGGTGAAAAAAGCTGACGATGAGCTCACGGCTACTAAAAAGGTTCTAACTGATTATGAGAATAGTATCCCAACGGTTATGATCATGAAAGAGGCCGATAAACCAAAGGACACTTTCATCCTTCATCGCGGTGAATATGATAAACCCGAAGGTAAGGTAACGATGGCGACACCTTCGGTCTTCCCCCCGATGCCTGAAGGGGCACCGGTCAATCGTCTGGGGTTGGCACAATGGATTGTAGATGAAAAGAACCCACTCACTTCGCGTGTCTGGGTAAATCGTTCATGGGCAAAGTTTTTTGGTTATGGCCTTTGTAAATCAACGGACAACATTGGTTCTCAAGCGGAGTGGCCGAGTAACCCGGCACTTCTCGACTGGCTAGCCACAGAGTTCATTCGCATGAAATGGGATATGAAAGCCTTTCAAAAAATGCTGGTCATGAGCGCCACTTATCGGCAGTCCTCCAAGATTACCAAAGAGATGTCTGAGCGCGATCCTGACAATCGATTGCTGGCTCGTGGTCCTCGTTTTCGCTTGAGTGGTGAAGCAGTTCGTGATCAGGCGCTCTTCATATCGGGACTACTCGTGCCAAAGATTGGCGGTCCGAGTGTAAGGCCCTACATGCCTAATGGTGTGTGGGATGAAACAAGCAAATACGGTGATTTACTTGGTTACAAAAACGCGACAGACGATGGATTATACCGTCGCAGTTTTTACACGATTTGGAAACGGACGGCTGCTCCACCTAGTATGTTATTATTTGATGTTCCCACTCGTGAAATTTGCACCATAAAGCGGAGCCGAACCAATACACCATTGCAGGCGTTAGCATTATTGAATGAAGTGACGTTCGTGGAAGCCTCTCGAGCACTTGCTGAAATAATGATAAAGGAAGGGGGGGCGACTCCTGAGTTGCGCCTCGCTTATGGCTATAAGCGCGCCACATCACGTAGCATTGATGATGTCGGATTGAAGACCTTACTCAAAGGATTTAATGACCGTTTAGCATTTTACAATGCGCATGCGGATGACGCCAAGAAACTGATTACTCAGGGGGAAAGCAAACCTGATCCCGCACTTAATGTTTCTGAACTTGCTGCTTATACCACGAGCGCAAGTGTCTTGCTGAATCTCGATCGTGTCGTTGCACGTGACTGATGCTGAACATTGAACGTCCAACATGGAACATCCAACATTGAACACTATGAATGCGAGGAAGAGAGTGGAGCGAGGTATTGAATATCAGGTGACTACGTGTGGTGAAGGTAGGAAGTATGATCTTGAAGAGAGGTTGTTGGAATATGCAGCGGATGTAATTCGGTTTTGTGATGGCACTATGAAGACGGATGCAGGTAGGCATGTTAGTGGACAACTACTGCGTTCCGGCACTGCTCCACTGGCGCATCAGGGAGAGGCACAGGCAGCGGAGTCACCGAGAGACTTCATTCACAAGATGAGGGTGGCACTGAAGGAGCTCAGGGAATCTTGCCGATGGATCAAACTTGCCATTCGTGTGCCTCTAACCAATGAAATAGAACGAGCCAATTTTCTCCTCGCTGAGACAGATCAGCTTACTCGCATTTTCGTCGCCAGTATCCGCACCGCTCGAAGCAATTCTTTGCGTGGCCAAACCCAAGAATCATAATCCCCCTATCCATGACTCTCAAACACAATTCCCCTACTTCAATGTTCGGCGTTGAACGTTCGATGTTGAATGTTCAAGACACCCTCAATCGACGTGTCTTTCTTAGAAACAGCGCTGGAGCGATAGGTGCCACAGCCCTGTCATCGCTGATGGCGAACGATGCCCTTCCATCCGCTCTACCCAGTGCTGGAGGACTTGCGGGGTTCCCCAACTTTGCGCCCAAAGCAAAACGCATCATCTATCTTTTTCAATCTGGCGCTCCCTCCCAGATGGACTTGTTTGATCCAAAGCCACAAATGGAGAAACGTCGCGGTGAAGATTTGCCCGCCACCATTCGGAATGGTCAGCGACTTACGGGTATGACTTCCGGGCAAAAGACATTTCCTGTTGCACCCTCCATTTTTAAATTTGCGCAGCATGGAAACAGTGGTGCTTGGATCAGTGATCTTATGCCCAATATTTCGGGTATTGCCGATGAACTCTGTTTCATCAAATCCATGCATACCGAGGCGATCAATCATGATCCAGCGATCACATTTTTCCAGACCGGCTCGCAACTTGCGGGCAGGCCAAGCATTGGCTCATGGCTGAGTTATGGATTAGGCAGTAGCAATAAAGATCTGCCTGCCTATGTCGTTCTAACCTCTTTTGGTACGGGTAGACGCGAAGACCAGCCCCTTTATGATCGTCTCTGGGGCAGTGGATTTATACCAACGCAACATCAGGGAGTAAAATTCCGCAACACGGGAGATCCTGTGCTTTATCTTTCTAATCCCTCGGGCGTAGATCGGGGCACTCGTCGAGCCATGTTGGATGAGTTGTCCATTTTAAATCAGCGTGACTTTGAGCAGTTTGGTGATCCAGAAACACAGACTCGCATTTCACAATATGAGATGGCTTTCCGTATGCAAATGAGCGTGCCAGATCTTGTGGATACGAGCAAGGAACCGCAGCACGTGATTGATGCTTATGGACCGGATGTGAAGAAGCCTGGGACTTTCGCTGCGAACTGCCTGCTTGCACGTCGCCTCGCTGAAAGGGATGTCCGCTGCATTCAGCTTTTCCACATGGGATGGGATCACCATGGCGGATTGCCTGCTGCGATTAAGGGGCAGTGTAGCGATACTGATCAACCCACAGCCGCACTCATCAAAGATCTTAAAGAACGTGGGTTGCTTGAAGATACACTTATCGTTTGGGGCGGAGAATTTGGTCGCACCATTTATTCCCAAGGTGAACTTTCTGAAACTAATTATGGTCGCGATCACCATCCGCGTTGCTTTACTATTTTCATGGCCGGCGCTGGTGTTAAAAAGGGAACTACTTTCGGGGCGACAGATGACTATTGTTACAACATCACCCAAGATCCGGTTCACGTGCATGATCTTAATGCCACCATCATGCATCTTCTTGGTGTGAATCATGAGCGTCTTACTTATCGTTTCCAGGGGCGTGATTATCGTCTCACAGACATTGCGGGGAAAGTGGTGAAGGGTGTTCTGGCATAGATAGCATTTTCATTTATGCGGTATTTTATATTGGCATTTGTCGTTTCGATTACGGGTTTTATATCAGCGGCTTCGCCGGCGACTTGTTGGCAGGCTGAAAAAATGGAAGCTGAACCGATATTATTTATTGGTGCAGACCGAGCATCTGCCACTGCGCAACTTCTCCACGCCCCCTCAGAAGCCCCAGTGCTCAAGGATGCTCGTGGCACGGTGACTTATGAGTTACAAAAAGATTATCTCTGGACTGCAGGATCGAGAGATATCTCTTTAACAGCGACTTCTCGCATCCCCTTTAAAACGATCGCCGAATTACATCCTGCTCCTCATGCACCTAATGCCTATGCCTCCAGTCGTGATGGCAAATCTTGGATGCTCTATGGTGCCGGTAGTTTCTGGCATGACATGCAGTGTCATGCATTCTATCCTGCGATGAAAGATGACTGGCAAGCACCGCAAGTATCCCCAGCACCAGAGGCGCAACTTGGAGCGTTACGCGAACGATTAAAATCAAAAACGCCCCTAAAAATCATCATGTTAGGTGACAGTATTTCGACGGGCGCAGATGCCTCTGGTGTTGCCAAAGTGGCACCTATGCAGCCTGGGTACCCAGAGCTTGTGGCAAGTGGTATCCAGTCCCGTAGTGGATGTCCTGTGACACTGACAAACCTCTCTGTAGGCGGTATGGACAGCACGTGGGGTATCACGCGAGTGCCGGATGTTATCGCGGCACAACCAGACATTTTTATGATCGCTTTTGGAATGAATGACGCTTCTGGTCATCGGACTCCTGAGGATCTCGCGGCAAACACTCGGAAGATGATCGAACCGGTTCGCGCCGCGTTTCCCCAGTGTACGATCATTCTTGTGGGCAGTATGACTGCGAATAGCGAGTGGGTTCATTCTTCACCTGATCTTTATCCAAAATATGTCACCGCTCTCGAAGGTCTCGTGGGGCCTGGCATTGCTTGCGCTAATGTCACAAAAGTTTGGACAGAAATAGCCGTGCGGAAAAAATATCTCGATCTCAGTGGGAATGGCTTAAACCACCCGAATGATTTCGGGCATCGTATCTACGCTGATGTGATTCTCAGTGTTCTCGGCATACCATAATTGATTACAGTTAGGGGAAGCCCCTGCGTTACTTTTGAAGGCAACAATCCAGTTTGGTGAATTTGTATACCAAGACAGTGAGAGCGCACGAGCTGCTTTATAGACGCAGAGGCTGGGGTCGAGATTGAGAGGAGGGGGTGTCCACAAGCCTGAGCCGGCAAGATGCGCCTGCGCTCCCAGGGTCGAAGCGACGCCCTCGTCGCTTGGTCCATAATGGAGAGTAGAAGGCTTGTCCCAAGCCTTTCTGATTATAAGCAGTGAATACCAAGGCTTGAGACAAACCTTCTACTTTTTATCAAGGAATGTCCCTACCTTCTCGCGTCTCTCCCATGAATGCTGACTGAGCACACTCAAGGTCTGAAAATATAATATAATATTTTGAAAGAAAACTTCGGCACGTAGGTATTAGTCACGTGAAACATTCGGAACAGGTTCTATATATGGAACACAGTAAATCTAATAAGGCAACACAAGCTCTAACGGAGGCCCCGGCTCTGGACCGTGGTCTTGCGATTCTTGAATTACTGGACGCGGCTTCTCAAGGGATGAATTTGACTGAGATCAGCATTGCGATTGATAGTCCGAAGAACTCTACCTCGCGATTGGTGCAGACGTTGATGGCTCGAGATTATTTGGAACGCGATGACGCCACAATGCAGTTCCGGTTGACTGGTAAATTGTTACGCTTGGGGCAACCTCGTGTGGGTGGTATAAGTCTGGTTGCTTGTTCATTGGATGCCATGCGTGCGCTGCGCGACACGGTAGGCGAGACTGTTCAAATTGGTATTCCGAGTGGCGATGAAGGTGTGATCATCGAGAAGATCGAAAGCAATCGCGCGGTTCGTATTGGTGTCGAGCATGGACTACGCTTTGGCCTACACAACAATGCGCCGGGAAAGGTTTTACTAGCCTGTCGGCCTGCGAAAGAGCGCGAACGGACGATCAATCGGCTTAAGCTGACTCGTTCTACCGATCGTACGATAACAAACAAAGACGCGCTCAAGAAAGAGTGTGAACTGATAGTAAAGCAGGGGTATGCGGTTGATTGGGGGGAAGCGGATGAGGGGATTAATTGTGTCGCTGCTCCGATTCGTGACCGACACAATGCGTTGGTAGCCATGCTATGGGTATCAGGTATCGCGGGAAGAATGCCCAAGAGTTTTTTTGCAACAGTGGCGATCGCCGTCATTAAGGCAGCCAATGAAATCGAGAGGAGACTACGAGCATGAGAGTGTTGCTATCAATGGTATTATTATTTGCAGCATCGTTGGCAAGAGCTGATGAGTTTTTCACTTCAAAGATCGAGCCGCTGTTGAAGCAACGCTGCTACGAGTGTCATTCGCACGAGAAGAAGATGAAGGGTGGTTTGACGCTCGATTCGAAATCTGGCTGGGAACAAGGAGGCGACGCTGGGCCGAGTATCGTAGTAGGAAAACCGGATGAGAGTTTATTGATTAAGATGGTGCGCTGGGCTGATGGTGACCATCAGATGCCGCCGAAGGAAAAGCTCCCCGCGGCCGAAATTGCGTTACTGGAAGAGTGGGTGAAGCAAGGCGCGGCGGACCCGCGGGTGATCGTGAAGACTCGGCCAAATGCTACGGACTGGTGGTCATTGAAGCCGTTGATAAAACCTGTCCCTCCAGTGCTCGCGGACGCAACGGTCGGGCATCCTGTTGATCGCTTCATCCGAGCAAGGCTCGCAGAACGGAAGCTGACACCATCACCGGAAGCGGATCGTCGCACGCTCATTCGCCGTGTGTACTATGATTTGCATGGCTTGCCACCGTCACTGGCTGAGGTGGAGGCTTTTGAGAAGGATAGCGAACCGAAGGCTTACGAGCAACTAGTGGATCGATTGCTCGCTTCTCCACGCTATGGCGAGCGCTGGGCTCGCAATTGGCTGGATACGATTCACTTTGCGGAGACGCATGGCTGCGGTCACGATCTTCCACGGGATCATGCTTGGCGATATCGCGATTATGTTATTGAATCATTGAACGCCGACAAGCCATGGTCGCGGTTCGTTCGGGAGCAACTCGCTGCGGACCGTTTGTTCCCCGATGAGCCGCGTCTCATCGCCGCGCTTGGTTTTCTAGGGGCGGGTGTGTTTGACCACAGTGCATTCCAGACGGCACCTACCAACTTCGATTACCTCGACCGTGATGACTTGGTGACGCAGACGATGGCGGCCTTCACCAGCACCACGGCGAACTGCGCGCGCTGCCACGCGCACAAGTTTGATCCGATTACGCAGGAGGACTATTACGCCCTGCAATCGGTCTTCGCGGGCATCATCGAGGGCGACATTCCCTTTGATGAAGATACGAAGGTTGCGCAGCAGCGGAAGCACTGGCAGTCGCTCCTCACAGCGGTTGAGGCCCAAGACAAGACCGTGCTGCTCACGGCGGAGAATGAGGCGATCGTCGCTGATTGGGAGAAGCACCAGGGGCCGGCGGTGAAATGGACTACGCTTGAATACGAGAGTTTCATCAGCACGGAGGGTTCGACGCTTTCTCGCAGTGGCGAGGTCATCATCTCTGACGGCGCAAAGCCTGAGAAAGACACGTATGTTATCACTGCAACGTCACCGTCGGCGAGCATCACCGCGCTCCGGCTCGATGTAATTGCAGACAAGTCATTGCCCAAGAACGGCCCTGGCAGGCAGGACAACGGCAATCTGACTGTGAGCGAGTTTGAGGCGCAGGTCTTCGATTCTGGAGCTGCAACGCCGATGAAGTTGAAGTTCTCGCGTGCAACGGCGGACTTCAATCAAGAGAACTACGCGGCACCTGCGGCCCTTGATGGCAATCCAGCCACCGGGTGGGCCATTCATCCAGCAGTAGGTCAGTCGCACCATGCGGTTTTTGAACTCGCTACGCCGCTGGTTTTGAAGCCAGGCGCAAAGCTCACCATCACGATGAAGCAGCTCGCTCCGCAGGCGCATCTCGTGGGGCGCTTTAAGCTCTCGGCGACCGATGAACCGGCATCGCGTGCTTCGGCGATACCCTTGCTCGCCTCCGCTACGCTCTCTATTCCCGTCGACCAACGCAGCGAGCCACAACGCCTCGCGCTCGCCGTTCATGCATTGCGTCTTCGTGCCGTTGATGAATTACCAAAGCTGCCTGCGCCAGCGCTCGTCTATGCTGCGGGCAAGAAAGCTGACGTTCTATTGGCTGTCAGCAAAGGCACGCCAACCACCGTGGACAAGCCCAAGGTAGTGAACATCTTGAAACGTGGCGAGTTCGACAAGCCCATCGGTGACGTCGAGAGTGGCGCGCTCAGTGCGTTGACGGCGGTGCCCGCACGCTTCACCAAGGCCCACATTGGCGACGAATCCGAGCGCCGTGCCGCGCTCGCAGATTGGATTGCCGATGACAACAATCCGCTCACCTGGCGCAGCATCGCGAACCGCGTTTGGCATCATCATTTCGGTCGCGGTATTTGCGATACGCCGAGCGATTTCGGGCGCATGGGCGGCGCACCTTCGCACCCCGAACTGCTTGACTGGCTAGCGTGCGAAATGCGCGAGAGTGGTGGCTCTTTGAAGCATCTGCATCGCCTCATCGTCACCAGCGCCACGTATCGTCAGAGCAGCTCACATCGTGATGACGGCGTGTTGCTCGATACAGACAACCGCCTACTCTGGCGCATGAACCGCCTGCGGCTCGACGCCGACAGTTATCGCGACTTTGTTCTCGCTACTGCGGACAAGCTCGACCTCGCCGTCGGTGGTCCCAGCGAGCGGCAATTCATCACCGGCCCGCCCGTGCAGCTTACGCCCACGCTCGACTATGCCTCCTACGATTGGTCTGCGCTGCCGAAGCATCGCCGCAGTATCTACCGCTTCGTCTGGCGCGGCGTGCCCGATCCTTTCATGGACACGCTCGACTTCCCCGACCTCGGAATGCTCGCTCCGATGCGTAGTTTCTCCGCGTCATCGTTGCAATCTCTCGCTCTCTACAACAACGGTTTCGTGCTGCACTTCAGTAGTGAGATGGGCAAGCAAAGCACCACACCCATCGATGCCATCCGCCGTATCCTTCTGCGCGAGCCGACCGCAGATGAGCTCCGCGACTTCACCACGTATGCAGATAAGAGCGGCCTCCCCGCGCTCTTCCGCGTGCTTATCAACAGCAATGAATTTCTCTTTGTGAACTGAAAGAATAGGCAGGGGAATGGGTGGCAAAGGAATAGAAATCAGAAGAACATTCCCCTGCCACCCATTCCTCTGCCTTCATCCTCTCATGCCCATCCAATCCACGATCCATCTCCACGACCTGACACAGTCGGCCTTCGATGAACTCGACGAGGTGGTGATGCGCCATGCCTATGCCTCGCAAAACAAGTTCGGTCGTCTCTTTGATGAGCGAATCTATGAGAACGACCTCGCGAAGCGTCTTCGCGCCGAAGGCTTCGATGTCCATACACAAGTGCCGGTCAAAGTCAGTCACGTATCGTTCGAGAAGGGCTACTTTCTCGACCTTGTTGTGAATGACATGCTCTACGAACTCAAGGTCGTCGCGGCGTTGTTGCCCGAGCATCAGGCGCAGGCCCTGCACTACGCCATGATGAACAACATTCGCCGCGTGAAGCTGATTAACTTTCGCTCCAGCAGGGTCGTTGGTGAGCTGCTCTACAATCCAATCGGCGATGCTGAACGGCATCAGCCCGTTTTTGTCACCGAATCGTTCCGACCGCTGACTCCCGGTTGTGAGATGCTTGTCTCGCAGGTACGCAGTTTTGTGGCGGATTGGGGCACGCATTTGAGCAGCCGACTTTATAGCGAGGCACTCGTGCATCATTTCGGCGGTGAACAAGAGTGTCTATTCAGAGTTCCAGTGGGTGAAGTGAGCGACCCTTTGGGCACGCACCTGATTCAGTCCCATTCAAAGAAGCACAGTTTTGTCGTCACAAGCATCACGCGAGAAGTCCGGCAACATCGCGGGCATTTGCAGTGCCTGCTCAACAACCTCGGCATCGAGACGATGCAGTGGATTAATTTCAACCGCTCCAGAATCGAGTTCACCACGCTGATGAAAGGAATGAAGGCAGGGGAATG
>VFKY01000267.1 GCA_009885275.1 Verrucomicrobiota bacterium
CCGATGCAGCCACCGCAGATGAAATTCTGAGACAGGCAGTGGATGCGGAAAATTGGATCGCCGCTGAGGAACGCGTGCGCCAATTACTTTTTGAGAAGCCGGACGAGTTCTGGAATCTTCCCAAGTTGCAGGAGATTTATCAGACCGACAGAAGACCCAGCTTGCGGGAGATTTTGTTACACATTTTTGGGCTGGCCCCTGTGATCAAAACCAGAGAGCAACTGGCCGGAGAGGCCTTCGAACTTTTCGTCACGACCCAATCTGTGAATGCGGTTCACGGGCGTGAAATGAGGGCTCTCTTCGTGGCTTTCCTTCTCGATCCTGCTTGTCGGTTGCTTGTGGAAGAGGGACGCTTTGCGGAGCTTCGGTCAAGAGATGCTGGACTCTACCAAGCGTTGGCCGAGTTATCTCCAGAAGAACGCGCCACCATAATTGGCTATCTCCAGAGCACGGTTCCACTCTCGGAGTATGAACAGGTGGCTTGAGGACAAAATACCGATTACTTGAAGAGTCCTTTAAATCGCCCCCACAAACCGCCGCTGGATGGCGCTCTTTGTTTTTCCATCTTGCCTCCACTTCCATGTAAGGAACAAAACATGACTGGCACCAGTTCATCAGGCAATTCATCCACATAGTCTTGACCAGCACTCTGACATCCGTTTGATGAGAGATTCCCTGTCATTTGGCAAAGGTGTACTTTCGTCATCATCGACTCAGCCTTGGGCGCAATGGCTTTATAGTTCAACTCCACCGCCCCATTCATCACATCGGCCCAGACGGGCAATGCCAGCTTTCCGCCGTAACCACCCTCGACGATCGTCTGCGGCGTATCCAGTCCGACCCATACGCCACAGGTGAGCTCACTGGTGTAACCGACAAACCAGGCGTCGTGATAGTCATTGGTGGTGCCCGTTTTGCCGCCGGCCTTTTCTTTGAAACCATACTCGCTCCGAGCTGAGGCGGCGGTCCCTTCATTCATGACTTTCTCAAGCATACGGGAAGTTAGCATGGCGGCACCACGAGAAATCGCCTGCGATTCCAGTACCGGAGTTTCATAGACATTCTCATTGTTACCATCCGCAATGCGTTCAATCAGAAATGGGCGGCGGCGGACTCCCTGAGTTGCAAAAACACTCATGGCACTGGTAAGCGCTTTCAAATTGCCACCCATGTTACCGATGTAGATTTGCGGAGTTCGAATCTCCGCCTCTCCAAGTCCAGCGTTACGGAGGGTGTCCAGTACATGATCAAGACCCGCAAAATTACCGACACGTACAGTCATAGCGTTGCGACTACGCACCAATCCCACCGTGGCGGGCTGCATACCGAGAAATTTCCCATCTGAATTTTCCGGACTCCAGTAACCATTCGCATCCTTCAACTCATCACGACGGATCGGGGCATCTTCCACCAGCGTTCCCGGTAACAATCCTTGCTCAATCGCAGAGGCATAGACAAACGGTTTGATCGTGGAACCGATCGGTCTGTTACCCTGCATAGCACGGTTGAAACGGCTGTGCTGACAATCTCTCCCACCTACAACGGCGAGCAATCCGCCAGTGCTATTGTTCACGACGGCGATGGCTCCTTGCAAATATGGCACGCGCGTTGGCTCACTCACGGTATCCCATTCCGCATCAAACTGTGCCTTCGATATATGCTTATATCCAGGAAGCTTTTCCACTTCCAATAATCGAGCCGTGAGAGACTGCTCGGCGATGAATTGAATGTCTTTATCCAGCGTCGTGTGGATCGTCAGGCCTCCGTCCTCAATGTCCTGACTGTTGAGAATCACATCGAGATCACGCCGCACGGCCTCCATCATATAGTTTTCTTGAGAGTGTACCACGGGGCTCGCTGCAACAGCCATGTCTTCCACCTTGGCCGCATCAGCCTCCGCTTGAGTGATGAATTCTTTTACGACCATGCGATCCAGCACGTTGTCTCTTTCGCGAATGGCTCCCTCCCAATTCCGGAAGGGTGAATAACGATTAGGGCTACGGATAATCCCTGCGATCATGGCCGATTCGCCAAGTGTGAGTTGTGATGCGGGACGACCAAAGTACCCCTTACTCGCTCGCTCGATGCCATATAAACCGGTGCCAAAAAAGATACGATTCATATATAGCTCGATAATCTCATCCTTGCTTTTAGCCGCTTCGATACGACGGGCTAGTAACGCTTCTACAAGCTTCCTATGCGCGGTCTTCGTATTCAGATTGTCGAAACTATTACGCGCTAACTGCATCGTAAGTGTGCTTGCTCCCTGCACCATTTTTTGCTCCTTCAAATCCCGCCACAATGCTCGAGCTACGCCAATATAATCCACCCCGCCATGATCATAAAAACGGCTGTCTTCACGGGCGAGCAATGCCTTCACAAAGTAAGGCGACACCTGATCAAGTGTCACTATTTCACGATTCTCCCCATGCAGTTTTCCAATCTCACGACCTTTGCAATCCAAAACAATCGAACGCTGCTTCATAGCGCCGAGTTTCGATAAATCATACTGAGCCGCCACTTGCCCATAAACGGCAAGCACGACAGCGCTGATAATCAAGCCAAGCAGAGTTACAATAAGCAGTAGGCGCGTGATAATGCGCCAAAAACGACGACGGGCTTTTTTTGAAGAATCGTAGGGCTGCGGATTGGACATGAACATAGATTCCATCATCTCTGCTCGCTCTTTATGCAAGCCGTGAGAAGACTGGATGAATTTACTGTAAAATCTGCGTGAGTGTCATTCAATTTGATTCAAGCTCTTCCTTTCTTCTATGAATACGTCAGCATTACCTCCAGAAGTTCTTAACCTCATTCACGCTGCTATCGCGGAAGATGTTGGTGAAGGCGATCTCACTTCTCTGTATTTTGTGCCCCATGATTCTGTCTCCACCGCTCGTATCTTTGCTAAAGACTCCGGCATAGTGGCAGGCGCGGAAATTGCCGCGAAAGTATTTACAGAGATCGATGCCACACTTTCAGTGCATGTGGAACGGCACGACGGCATCCCGTTTGAAGCTGGTGATACATTGCTTCAAGTGGCGGGCCTGACTCGGAGTATTCTTACCGCAGAGCGTGTTGCTTTGAATTTTCTACAGCGACTCTGTGCCATTGCATCGCAGACCCATCTTTATGTCTCCGCGGTGCAGCCACATCCAGTCAAAATACTCGACACCCGAAAAACAACACCCGGCTGGCGCTGGCTGGAAAAACAAGCTGTTAAATCAGGCGGGGGCACGAATCATCGCATGGGGCTTTACGACATGATCATGGTCAAAGACAATCATTTGCTCGCGGATGATCGTCAGGAGGATCTTCAAAACGCGATCGATACCGTGAAATACAAACGTCCCGGGGTCAAAGTCGAACTAGAAGCGGACACGTTGGAACAAGTAACGCGTTTTCTCAGTCTGCGCGGGGTTGATGTGATATTGCTCGACAACATGCCGCCCGCAGAACTCCTCAAGGCTGTCGCCCTCGTCAAAGGTCGTGTCATGCTCGAAGCCAGTGGTGGCATCAACCTCAACACCATCAAAGCAGTCGCGGCCACCGGGGTGAACGCCATCTCTGTGGGTGCGCTCACGCATTCCGTCAAAGCACTGGACCTGTCACTGGAGTTGATTGCTTAATGAATAACGATCGCCATTCGTTACTATTTTGAATAGTTGTAAGCCCTTTTATGTGAGTATAGAGCGCTCATCATAACGCTAGTTTGACTTGATATGAATTTTGAAAAGCGATCCCGCCGTGAGGCTTTATATTTACTAGGAGTCTGCGGAGCGCCCCTCCTTGCAGCTTCTCCTTTCGCGTTTTTTAAGAGTAATTATTCTCCGCTAACTTTCGCTGATGCTAACTTGTCAAATATTCGGCGCCGTCAGCCTGAGGTCGTGATCGTTGGAAATTCCATGGTATTTGGCCGCATGGATACTGATTATTTAGAGGGGCTCTTGAAGCCTAGAATAATGATGTCATTTACGGATGGCGGATCGCGTTCACTTCACTGGTTCCTCATTCTTAAAAACTACTTGGCAGCATATTCTCCCGCTCCAAAACTAGTTGTTATTGTCTATCGAGATTACGACTTTGGCATCCCCAATTTGCAGCTTGATGGACAGTATCTTGAGAAGCTTCGTCACGTCATGCGGCCTGATGATGAGGAACGGTTGAAGCAGGCCCTAAACCATGAAAACAAAAACGTTCTTAAAACATGGTTAAACAATCATTTCACGGCCACACATGAAAACGCCCACCTTAACCAAAAGTTAGGCGACCTCTTGTATGACGTCGTGGGTAAGCTTGGCCCTGTTTCGGATGATGCGTTGCAGCTTTATACAAAACAAATTTTTGATCTCGATCAAATACGAGCCGACATTCCTGAGGAGAGTGAGCAGTCTAATAAAGATGATGATTCGGATGACATAAAGTTTACTGCCGATTCGCAGCAAAACCTTTTACAAGACTTTGTTTCAATTGCCGATTCTAAGGATATAAAACTCGTGTTTTATCGAGTGAAGCGCCGTCCATCTGCCAAGGGTGACAAAGCCCAGCGCCCAGCCATTTTATCCTACACGTCCGATTTTAAAGCATGGGCAGAATCAGCGGGGCACTATCATATCGACGAATCTGATGATGCTCGCATTACGCTTGCCATGTTTAACGACGGGGATCATCTGCATAAGGCACACTTTCGCGCTTATACCGACTTGTTTGCAGCAAGGCTAAGTCCCTATTTGCCAGAACCTGATGACGTGAAAAATAAAGAAGCCCGTATGGGAAAAGTATCGAAGTAGATATCTAAGCATGATTTTTCACAGTTATGATTACTTGATATTTTTAGTTACCATCTTGGCGGCTTACTGGCTCTTGCCAAGACGTGGACAAAATATACTACTCCTGGCGGCAAGCTACGTGTTCTATGGGTATGTCCACGTATGGTTTCTTGGGATGATCACTTTTACTTCGACGATTGACTGGTTTACCGCCAATCAGATCGTTAAACGACCGCAGCATAAGAAGCTGTTTTTAGCGCTGACCTTGGGGACGAATTTCGCAATCTTATGCTCCTTCAAATACCTGGATTTTTTTACAGGGGGTCACGCCTTACAAATTCTGCACGGCATTGGGTTTACCTCGTTCACCGCTGCCGATGTGCAGGCGTTGCTTCCTGTGGGGATTTCATTTTATACTTATCAAAGCGCATCCTACGTTGTTGACGTGTATCGAGGTCAATTAGCCCCTCGCAAGAACTGGCTCGACTACTTGTTATTTGTTTCATTTTTCCCACAACTTGTGGCCGGCCCCATTGAACGGGCAGGGCATCTTCTGGCTCAAGTAGAGGGGCAGCGCATATTTGATACACGTAAGGCACGGGGCGCGGTGGTTTTAATCCTGTGGGGTTACATGAAGAAACTGGCTATTGCAGATAATGCCGCCATGACCTGCAACAAAGTGTTTAGCTTGGAGAATCCTTCATGGCCCGTGCTCTGGGCTGGTGTCTTTGCATTTGCTATTCAAATTTATGCCGACTTCTCCGCTTACACTGATATTGCCAGAGGCACAGCTCGGCTTTTTGGATTTGAATTGATGCAGAATTTCAATCATCCCTATCAAGCAGCTTCTCCAGGTGAGTTTTGGCGACGCTGGCATATCTCACTTTCCACATGGTTTAGAGATTACATTTATATATCCTTGGGTGGATCACATTGTAATTCTGCCCGTATTGCCCTTAACATCATGGCGACCTTCCTGTTGTCAGGACTCTGGCATGGAGCCTCATGGAATTACATCTTATGGGGAGGTTACCATGGCTGCCTTTTAGTAGTATGGCGATTCTGGGAAAACGGTCCTTCGAGCATTAGGCCACAACGTCTCTGGCCTTGGGTACAAGTGCTTTTCACCTTCGCATTGATCAATATAGGTTGGCTCATGTTTCGAGAGACGAATCTTTCTATGTTAATGAAATACTTCATGTTAAATCCACTTCAAGCCACTGCGGCAGATTGGCAGACGGGAGTCTATTTGGTCTTACTTGTTAGCATATACTCCTGGCCACTTTTGATTCACGCTAAAGTCGATCAATGGCTCGCTCGTCATCCTGCTACGATCCAGCAACATTTCCCTGGCGGAAAATGGGCGTTTGCTCAAGCTGGGCTAGCAACGTTACTGTTACTAGCCATTATCTTATTGAGTAGCCCGTTTTCCTCCGACTTTATCTATTTTCAGTTTTGATTTTCTGCAAAACATCAGAAAGGTATCGTTCCAAAAATATGTTGTCTGTGGTTTCCAGCTTGAGAGAGGGACTCACCAAGTGCTATATCCATCGTTCGCATTCATGATCCATCCTATGTCATTTCCCCATCGTCTCTCTCGTCTCGCGCTCCCGCTTTTTCTGGTCGCTCTGCTCCCAGCGTCTTTCATCCAAGCCGAGGTCAAGCTGCCGGGCATCTTTGGCGATCACATGGTGTTACAACGAAACATCAAGCTGCCAATTTGGGGTTGGGCAAACGCTGGTGAGAAAATCACCGTGCAACTCGGTAGCGCTCCGGCGCTCACTGCAATCGCAGATGCTCAGGGTAAATGGAAAGTGGAACTTCCGGCCATGCCTGCAGGCGGACCTCATGAGTTGAACATCACCGGCACCAACACCGTGAAAGTGCAGGACATCCTCATCGGTGAAGTGTGGGTTTGCTCCGGTCAGTCAAACATGGAGTTCGTGGTCAATGGTGTCATCGATGCCCAGAAAGAAATCGCCGCCGCAAACTCTCCTACAATTCGCCATATCAAGGTCCCGCTAAAACCGGCCAGTGTACCCCAAGATAATTTCAGCGCCCCATGGCAAGTGTGTTCACCACAAACTGTGGGTGGATTCACCGCGGCAGGTTACTTCATGGCGCGGGAATTGCAGAAACAATTAGGCGATGTGCCAGTCGGACTCATCAACGCCTCGTGGGGTGGCACACTCATCGAGCCGTGGACACCCTTGATTGGCTTTGCCGAGGTGCCTAAGCTCCAAAATATCCATCAAAATGTTCTCCGCACTCTACCAGAAAGCCCTGCTTACCGCGATCGCGTGAAACAACATCTCACGGAAGTCGAAACATGGACTTCAAAAGCTAAGGATGCCTTAACCACAAATCAGCAGGTGCCCATCACTCCCCTGTTTCCAGAAGAGGTAAAGCCGCTCACTTCCCATCAATCTCCCACCACCTTGTTCAACGCCATGGTGAACCCTTTTGTCGGTTACCCCATCTGCGGCGCCATTTGGTATCAAGGCGAATCGAACCACGGTGACGGCACCCTTTACACCGAAAAGATGAAAGCGCTCATCGGTGGCTGGCGCAAGCTCTGGGCCCAAGGTGACTTTCCGTTCTACTATGTGCAAATCGCCCCCTTCAAATATGGTGCCGAAAATCCCTACATCATTCCCCAGTTCTGGCAGGCACAATTAGCCGCACAAGAGATTCCCAAGACAGGCATGGTGGTCACTACGGATATCGGCGACGTC
>VFKY01000358.1 GCA_009885275.1 Verrucomicrobiota bacterium
CTCTGGACGATGGCGTGGATCAGGTCACGCATGGCGTAATCTTTAGTCTTCGATTGAGCGACGATTTTGCCGATCTCTGAGCGATCCGAGAAACTCATGGGGCGACCTGTGGCGAATGTAAGTAGCTTTTCGGTCACACAGAGAGCCACACGGCCTTGACCAGCGACGAGAAGCTTCTGGAAGTCGCTCATACCAGCAAACTTCGCTCCAGTGTTGAGTTCGCCTGCAGCATCAACCGGTGGCCCCAGACGGTAGCGTACTTTACGGCCTTGGACGGTAGCCTGAACAGTCTCTCCTTTGTCGATGCTGCGAAAGCGCTCGCGCCAGCCGCCGATAACGTCATAGCTTTCCAACGCGAAGCCCGGCGGGTCGATAATGCGATGGCACCCGTTGCATGTTTCGCTGTTACGGTGCTTGTCGAGCAATTCACGCAGCGTGGTGGCACCGCGGATATCAGGTTCCACGCCGGGGATGCCCGGCGGTGGTGGTGGTGGTTCCATGCCAAGTATACGATCCATCACGAAAATGCCACGTACAACCGGTGAGGTATTCGTGCCGTTCGCGCTCACCTTCAAAACGCTTGCCTGCGTCAAAACACCACCACGATGACTCTCTGTCGGCAGCT
This sequence comes from Verrucomicrobiota bacterium, assembly GCA_009885275.1. GTDB lineage: Bacteria > Verrucomicrobiota > Verrucomicrobiia > Verrucomicrobiales > Verrucomicrobiaceae > Verrucomicrobium. The sequence continues at coordinate 626 of VFKY01000358.1, forward strand.
TCACTTTACGCAACTCCAATCCGCTCACGCCGGGGATGCCATAATGTTTGGCGAGACGCGAGTTAAGCATCGCAAAGTCACTATGGACAATGTTGGCGACTCCGAGATTGTTTTGTATGAGTTCGTGAATAAAGCCGCGCGTCTCCCGCAGCATCGAGTCGAGTAACAGCTCATCGTATTCAGGATAAAGTTGCTTGTCGGGTGTAGTGAAGTCGATTTCGCGTAAATTCAGCCAGCCATCAGTGAAGTCAGTGATGAAACGATCCATCGTAGCACTTTTCAGTAGGCGCTCGGTTTGCGTGCGAAGCACGGCTGGCTGTGTGAGCTTCGCTGCGAGCAATTCGGCATCCGGCATGCTGCGCGTGAGAAAGTAGCTGAGGCGTGTAGCGAGCTGCTGATCGTTTAGCTTGCCCGCGGGCTCCTTCAAATAAAGAAACTCAGGGGAACATAACACGGCAATGGCTGAGGTGCGGATAGCTACAAGGAAATCATTGCTCTCGGTGAACTCCACATTGAAGAGTTTCAGGTAAGGTTCCGCTTCTGCCTCCGTGGTTGGGCGGCGAAACGCGGCACTGATGAAAGCGTGGAGGCATTTGCGAGCATCCCCCATCGGATCAGCACTGTCGGCCGTGTATTTATGTTTGAAGCCAGGCTCATTTGCTTTCCATGCCTGTGACGACGACAGACCATGGGGAAGCTGTCGTAATTTTGCATCACCAAGGAGCAAAGTTTGACCGCGTGGAGGCCATGTTGTGATGAAAGGACCTTCAAGAGTCACTTCCTGAAACGCCATGCCTTCACCGGGATACTTGCTGGGACTATCTTTAATCGGCGAATGACCATCCGATCCATTGAGGCCTTGAGGACTGATCCAAATACCGTTTCCTTGATTGAGATGCAATGTGACCTCCACCTTGCCGGATTTTCCGACCGGAAGCTCATGGAAACTGTGCGTCACGTTATCCGCATTGCGAAAATTAAAGCTACCTGTAATGAAAGCAAAAACGACTGGTTCTTCGATCTGATAACCATAACCTGTGATGCTCACTTTGTAGATGCCCGCAGTCTTTGAGCGAAGGTTTGGAATCACCGTACTGGGAAAACCACCATCATTAAAAACGACGATAGAACCGTCGTCACGTTTCAACCAGTGCTTGCCAATATTGTCCTTGTTACGATCGCTTTCGAGCGTTGCGCGCTGGATGGTGGATTCGGGGCGAGTTCCTTGGTTCAGAGAGGCATCGATCGCCAGTTCTGCAGCCTCCATGTAGCGTTGCATTTGAATGCCAGAGATGGCGAGAGCTTCGCCAATATTATCAAAACCTTGAGCCCGCCCATCCTCCGGCAACGAGTCGATCACATTTACATTCACACCAAGGAGGTCGTTGATGGTATTTTGATATTCGCGACGATTCAAGCGACGCAGTACAGTACCTTTCTGCGCTTTCGATTTCGCCACTAAATCACCCCCCAGCACCGCCATGAAATCATGCACGGCGTCTTGAGTCGGTTGCTTTTTCTTCGGCGGTGGCATCTCTCCTGCCGCCACACGATCGAACACGCGCACCCATTTTTTTAGTGCCGCAGCGTCCAAATAATCAGACGACAACGCCCCAAAATCGAGTCCACCTTTCTTCATCTCCTTGTCATGACAGTCCATGCAGTTCTGATCAAGAAACGACTGAATAGCAGGAAGGGCAGCTTGGACGACATCGGTATAAATCAGGAGCGACAATACCGCGAGGAATGGAGATTTCATGCTTATGCTTGATTGATGTCCAATGCCCCTGTGCTGAAACCGAATTTGTCGGTCTCCACGCCCATGCGCTGGGCCAGGGAGACGAAAAGATTGGAGAAGACATGCTTCTCATGGTTGATCGCGATGTGGCGACCGTGCTTGTAACCACCACCTGCGAGAATGATGGGAAGATTCGCCGTCTGGTGAGCACTGGCATTGCCGAGGTTAGAACCAAAGATGACAGAGCTGCTGTCGAGCAGTGGGCGTCCGCCCTCCTGTGTGGTCTTGAGCTTGGTGAGGAAGTCGGCGAAGGCAGTGAACTCCGCGGTTTCGATCACTTTGAGTTCTTCAATTTTTGCAGGGTCCTGACCGTGATGAGAGAGATTGTGCCAGTCGTTCTTCACACCTTCGATTTCGGGCACAGCATTCATGCCGGATAGTCGTAGCGTGATCGTTCGCGTAGAGTCAGTTTGTAAGGCGAGCACAATAAGGTCCTGCATGAGTTTCATCTTGCCGATCGCATCCGTGCGACTCTGAATATCCGTCGGCGGCTTGACATCGATCTTAGGTTTTGGTCTCTGCACCCATTCCTCGTTTTGCACCAAACGACTCTCGAGATCGCGGACTGCGGAGAAGTATTCGTCGAGCTTTTCCTGATCACGCTTGCCAAGTTCGTCATGGAGTTTTTTTGCCTGGCCTGTGACAGTGTCAAGAATACTGCGCCCACGTTTGAGATTGCGAACTTGTGCTTCGACCTCAACCTTTGATCCATCAACAAAGAGCTGCCGAAAAGCACTGGATGGTGAGGGTTCCGCCGGAAGTGGCACACCACTAGCGGACCAGGACATGGATTCGCTTCCGGTACCGAGTATCAAACTTGGAAAACGTGTCTGTGAACCTATTTGCTCGGCGATGAGTTGATCGATGCTGATCGTATTCTTAAATCCTGCTAGGCCAGGATGCTTAGCGGAAGTAAGCCACGTCATTTCTGAAGTGTGCCCATTCGCCCCATTCTGCTCCATATGCTGGAGTCCTGAAATAGCCGAAAAATCATTCTTTAAAAGCTTCAGCGGTTCCAGGTAGGGCGTGAGCGTGTAATCCGCTCCGGTTTCCTTTGGGAACAAAAACGGCGTATGAAAACCAAGGGTGGCACATATCGCCAAAAAGCGCGGCGGAGATTCTCCCACAGCAGCTTGGGCTCGTGTGGCAAATGCAGGCACCATCGCTTCCAAAAAAGGCAACGAAAGAACTGTACCAGCACCGCGCAAAAAGGCACGGCGAGCGAGATAACGTTTGGTCGAGATATTCATAACTAGTGGGGAAATATAAATTCAAAGCTTCAGTTTCTTCACCAATGTCGCTTCCTTGTCCGCGTCGCTGATGGGTTTATAATCGATCTGACAGTTCGGAAGCGCTGCTTTGATCGCTTCCACGTCAACAGTGGAAATGTCCACCGTTTCAAATCGAAGTTTAGTAAGCTTGGGCAATGCTTTCAGCTGAGGGATAATTTTTGCACTAAGGCGAGCCTCAGTGAGTTCTAGAGATTCGAGTGACTGGATCTGCGCCAGCGTAACCATCGTCGATTCATCAAAGCTGATCGGTGAATCTTTACCTGTCGGCAATCGCTGGCCGATGCGCAGCGCTTTGAGACCCGTTAACTTCAAAAGATACTCATTCCCTGCCTGTGTTTGCGCGGTGTGCCAGGTCCTAAAGTCCTTCAATTGCGTGATCTGACCGATGGCCTCCATGGCGACATCTCCAGCAGTTGATCCGGCGAAGGTGAGCTTCTCAAGCTTTGGCAATGCCTTCAAATAGGCAAGGCCACTGCCCGTAAACTTCTCTGAGCGAAAAGCGGGATGAAATAATGAGAGCGAAGTAAGCTTCTGAAAGGCAGCGAAGTGCTTAAACCCCGCGTCCGTGAGTTGGATGCCATCGCAACTGATACGCTCGAGTTCCGTAAGACCGGCAAGCAGAGCCAACGTTTCATCCGTGATTGTTTTGCCACTAATCGTAAGATCCTTGATCGTCGTGAAGCTACCTAGTGCGCTAAAATCTGCCTCAGTGAAGACATCACACTTCACGCTCACCTGTGTGACTACGCCCGCTGTCTCGGTGAATTTAGCCCCAATTTTTTTAAGGGCTTCCGTATCGGCTGCCTGAAG
>VFKY01000027.1 GCA_009885275.1 Verrucomicrobiota bacterium
GAGAATGATCAACCATGTCGCGACGGTGATTTACTCCTGCTTGATGTGGCTTCATGTTATGCAAACTACCAGTCAGACCTCACTCGGACTATTCCTGTGAATGGTCGTTTCACAAAGCGCCAGCGTCAGGTGTATGATGCGGTGCTTCGCGCTTTACGTGCGGCTACAAAAGCGGCGACGGTTGGAAAATTACATCGCGACTGGCAACAGGATGCAGAAAACATTGTGCAGGAGGAACTGCTTAACTTAGGCCTTTTGAAATCGCGTGATATCAAGCGACAGAATCCAGACAAGCCGGCTTTGAAAAAATATTTCATGCATGGAATCGGCCATCCTATCGGTTTGGATGTCCATGATGTAGGTCTGTTGACCAAGCCTTTTGCGCCAGGCTGGGTGCTCACGGTTGAGCCAGGCATCTATATTCCAGAAGAAGGCCTTGCGGTGCGTCTCGAAGATGTGGTGCTTCTGACAGATGGTGAGCCGTTAAATTTGATGGCAGACATCCCTATCGAAGCAGAGGAAATTGAAGAGGTGATGAACCGTAATAAGAGCAAAAAGAAACCGACACGGTTGTCGCGATAACTACTTATGAAAAACGCACTTATCAATTTCACTAGACTCGCTCTGTGCTGTCTCGCTTTTGTAGTAGCGAACGGTCAGGAGAAACTCACGCCCGCGATGTCTGCAACCATGGACAAAACACTGGACACGTTCTTCAGGAATTACCTTGATGAGGCTTTACCTCTCAGCCCTATGCGTGCGACACGATTGGGTGATCATCGGTTTGATCAATTGCTTGATGACATCTCCGAGCCAGCTCTCCGACGTCGACAAGATCAGGACCTCCGGTCTTTAGAATGGTTGCCTAAGCAAGTGGATTATTCGAAGCTCTCCCGGTCTGCGCAGGTAGATTTTGAAATACTTCGCGACCATCTAAAACTAGGCCTCTGGTTGGAAGAAACAGAGCATCCCTACGAAAATGATCCCCGCCTCTATACCGGGCTAGCCACGGACTGCATCTATGCCTTACTGACGCAATCGACTCTACCGATGGAGACGAACGTCAGCAATGCCATAGCTCGTATTAAACTTGTGCCGGCGATGCTCGTAGCTGCACGCGCGAATCTGCGTCATCCACCTCAGGTGGTGACTCAAACTGCGATTCAACAAAACATCGGTGCCATTGCATTTTATAAGACGGAATTATTTGAAATGATAGGTGACTCGCCACAACTCGAACTTGTAAAGCATGTGGCGAAGGATGCGACGACAGCACTTGAGCAGCATCAGGTCTTTCTAGAGAAAGAACTCTTACCTCGTTCGACTGGTGAATGGCGCATTGGCAAAGAGCGTTTCGCGCGCAAACTGGAGATGACCATTGATGCGGGCGTTACAGCCGACCAAGTGCTAAAGGAAGCAGAAACGGCTTTTGTGCAAACGCATCGAGACATGTTGCTCGTCGCCCGGCAATTATGGAGTCGCTATTTTCCGAAGCAGCCATTGCCACCGGATGATGAGATTGGACGGCGCATGACGATTCAGAGTGTCATAGAGGAGATTGGGCGTGATCATGGCTCCCCTGAAAAATTGAGTGCCGATGCTCAGGTGACGGTCGCGGCCTTGAAACAATTTATCACCGAAAAAGACATCTTGAAGTTACCAAACCCTGATCGTTGCCAGATCATCGAAATGCCGGAGTTTCAACGTGGTAATTCTGTGGCATTTCTGGAGGCCGCACCAGCTCTTGATACGACCGCATCAAGCATCTACGCCATCAGTCCGCCACCGAAGGATTGGAGTGCGGCGCGTGTAGAGAGTTTTCTGGGCGAGTATAACCGACAGATGTTGCAGGTGCTTACCATTCATGAAGCCTATCCCGGTCATTACGTGCAATTAGAATACGCGAATCGGCATCTTCTTTATTGCGTCGTGTTCTTGGTTCGGGAGTCTATGCGGAAGGATGGGCTAACTACTGTGAGCAGATGATCGTCGATCAAGGTTATGGCGATGGAGATCTTGCATTGCGGATGATGCAGTTGAAGTTTTTTCTTCGATCAATCGCGAACGCTATTCTTGATCACAAGATGCACTGCACTGAGATGACGGATGATGAGGCTCATCGCTTTCTCACGGAACAAGCTTTTCAAGGTGATGGGGAAGCGCGTCTTAAAATCACGCGGGCAAAATTGAGTTCTTGCCAGCTCTCAACGTATTTTGTGGGGCGAAGTGCTTTCATGCGTTTGCGTCAGCAAATTCAGCGAGAGATGGGTGATAAGTTTAACCTCGGACGCTTTCATGAAGCCGTGATGGAAGAAGCTTCAGTGCCGGTCAAGTATCTCCCGGAACTGACACGTACGAAGTTGAAAATTCCGCGTTAATTTTTTATTAAGAATCCAACCCGTTTCACGCTTTATGCACATACCAAAAATGTCCGTTGTTGAAGGCGTTGCCGAAAAACACCCGCGAGGTCTTTACACGCTTTTCTTCACGGAGATGTGGGAGCGTTTCAGTTACTATGGCATGAGGGCAATGTTGGTGTTGTTCATGGTGGACTCGGTAGCGCACGGGGGGCTTGGCATGAGCGATGAAACGGCCACCGCAATTTACGGACTTTATACGGCATTTGTGTATTTGGTCTCACTTCCCGGAGGTTGGATGGGGGATCGGTTACTCGGCGCGCAGCGCGCAGTCTGGATAGGTGGAATCATCATTGCCATCGGGCACTTCACCCTTGCTATCCCTTCTTTGCAGACATTTTTTCTTGGTCTTGTTTTGATTATCATTGGCACGGGATTGCTGAAGCCGAACATGAGTGTGATGGTCGGGCATCTCTATCCTGAGGGTGGCGCGAGACGCGATGCGGGGTTCACTATTTTTTATATGGGAGTGAATCTTGGAGCCGCGATAGGACCTCTTGTATGCAGTGCGCTCGGGGAGAAAATCAACTGGCATTATGGTTTCGCCGCCGCGGGTGTCGGAATGGTTCTGGGATTGGTGCAATTCAAAATCACCGCGCGCCATCTTGGTGAAGCTGGACGGCATCCGAATCGAGATGTCGATGGGATTAAATCTGGTGGTTTTGACAAGGCTTGGTATTTTGTCGCTGCCGGCATGAGTGCGATCGCGCTCATCGTACTGCTTGTCTTTCAGGGTATCATTCATCTCGACCCGGTCGCACTAGCGAAAAATATGACGTATGTCATCATTGGCATGGGCACGGTTTTTGTTCTTGGAATTTTCGTTTTCGGCAAGCTGGACGCTTCCGAAAAGAAACGATTCCTCGTTATTTTATTGCTGCTCCTTTCCGCTGCGGTTTTCTGGTCGGGGTTTGAGCAGGCGGGCTCATCGCTGAATCTGTTTGCGGAACGTTATACCGATCGAGAGACGAGCTTTCAGTTTATAATTCCCGCGGGATGGTTTCAGACTTTAAACCCGGTATTCATCATTGCATTGGCTCCAGTTTTTGCGGCGCTTTGGGTATGGCTGGCAAGACGGGAAATGGATTTGTCGATACCGGCGAAATTTGTCGTGGGTCTAATGTTGCTAGGCATGGGGTTCATCATCATGGTGGGAGCAGCTAAAATTGTTGCATCAGGGAGCAAGGCGTTACCTTTTTGGCTTGTGACGACTTATCTCGTGCACACGATTGGCGAAATCTGTTTAAGCCCCGTAGGACTCAGCGCGGTAACCAAACTTGCTCCCCCTCGTTTCGTCGGTCAGATGATGGGCTTGTGGTTTCTCGCGACATCGCTAGGCAATTTGCTCGCCGGATTATTTGCTGGTCAAATCATCACAGACGGAGTGGCGCAGATGCCTGAACTATTCATGCGTATTGCGCTTATTGCTTTCATCAGTGGGGCCGTTCTTTTGATCCTTGTCCGACCCATTAAAAAATTGATGCTGAACGTCAGATAAGCATCGCAACCGTGATATTGTGCCTAATTCCCCTTTTGGGATGACAAAGGGAACCAAGACAACAGACGAGGGCGCTTCATAATTTCTCTTTAACCTTGAGAACATAGAATAATAATTATGAAACCCTATTGGACCGGCGTCTTCCCTGCCCTCACGACCCAACTTAAAAAAGATCAATCACTCGATCTACCGGCGACGGCTCAGCATATCGAGACTCTTATTAGTAGTGGCGTGAGCGGTCTTATCATGTGCGGCTCACTTGGTGAGAATCAGACACTTGAGCCTGAAGAGAAGCGTGCCGTGGTGCGTTGTGCTGTCGAGACTTCACGGGGTCGTGTGCCTGTTTTAAGTGGTGTTGCAGAATCGAGTACTGCGGCGGCGATTCGCTACGTGCGTGATGTGGAGAAACTCGGAGCGTTAGGCGTAATGCTCATGCCTCCGATGAGTTACAAGGGAGACTCACGTGAGACGGTGGCGTATTTTAGAGCGGTAGCGCGGGGCGGTGGATTGCCAATCATGATTTATAACAATCCCATAAGCTATGCGAATGACATCACCCCTGCATTGTTTGCTGAGTTGGCGAATGAGAAGAAGTTCGTTGCTCTCAAGGAAAGCTCAGGAGATCCCCGCCGTATCACTGAGTTACACAATACGATTGGTGGACGCTACGCCATCTTTACGGGAGTGGATGACTTGATGTTGGAGGCTAGTATTTTGGGCATTGATGGCTGGGTGGCCGGAAGCGGTATCAGTTTCCCAAAGGAAAATCAGTATTTATGGGAGCTTACTCGGGCCGGAGAATGGGAGAAGGCCAGAGAGATTTATCGTTGGACGCAACCTCTCATGAAACTCGATACGCACCTTCATTTTGTGCAATACATCAAGTTGTTGGTTCAGGAAGCGGGGCTTGGTGCGGAGTGGGTGCGAGAACCGCGATTGACCATCACGGGTGATGAACGTAAACGCGTCCTTCAGATCATCCGCACATCTTTTGAGAATCGCCCGAAGATTCCTAAACGGAAAGTGAATTGAGAGAGGGAGAAAACAATGATCGTCAGCATATTCAATGATGTCATCGGACCCATCATGCGTGGGCCTTCGAGTTCACATTGCGCCGGTGCCCTGCGCATTGGACGATTGGCTCGTGATCTGATGGATAAAGAGTTTGATCATGTACTCGTCGAATTTGACCGAAATGGATCACTGCCCACGACACACGAGAGTCAGGGCTCTGATATGGGATTGTTTGGTGGACTCCTCGGATGGGATACCGCGGATGACCGGTTGCTCGCATCCGCACAAGCTTTGACAGAGAAAAGTGTTCATGTGCAGATCGAGATAGTGGATTCGGGAGATGTCCATCCCAATACTTATCGACTCACCTTGCGCAATCCGCGAGAGCAGCATTCGTTGATCGCGATTTCGATTGGAGGCGGGATTATTGAAGTGCTCGCTGTGGATGGCTTTAAGCTTTCAATTTCTGGCGACTACCATGAAACTTTGCTGTGGGTAGAAGGTCATGGGAATTTGTTATTGGAGAAGCTGCACTCCTTGTTTAGTGCGGATGAAATATTGCTGCATGAAGTGGATGGTAAGCAGCTCGTGGAAGTAAAGGCGGCGGAATTTGTCAGTGAAACAACGGTTGAGGCCTTGCGCTCTGTGGCGGTGATCACTGATGTGAAACGACTCGCGCCAGTGTTGCCTGTTCCTTCGCGTAAGGGTATCACCGTACCCTTTACCACTTGTGAAGAAATGATGCACTATGATGCCGGACGCGGCACGCCGCTCTGGAAGTTGGCGACGGAATATGAAATGGCCCGGGGCAATTTTACGGAAGCGGAAGTGATGGCGAAGATGTTGGAGATCGTGCGCATCCTTCGGCGTTCCATTGCTCAAGGTATTGCGGGCACCGTATATGAGGATCGCGTGCTGGGTCATCAGTGCGGTAATTTTAATACCCTCATGAAATCAGGCCGTCTTCTGAATGGCGGCGCACTTAATCGCATGCTTCTTTATGTCACAGCGTTGATGGAAGTGAAAAGTTCCATGGGCGTTATTGTGGCGGCCCCTACCGCAGGCGCTTGTGCGGCATTGCCTGGAGGCGTTATAGCCATGGCAGAAGAGATGGGATTAGGAGAAGAAGACATGGCGAAAGCGATGCTTGCCAGTGGACTCATTGGAGTATTCATCGCCACGCGCTGGACGTTTGCGGCGGAACTTGGCGGATGTCAGGCGGAGGGCGGTTCTGCTGCCAGCATGGCCGCTGCGGCTTTGGTGACGATGGCTGGCGGCACGCTTACCCAATCTGTGGCCGCCTCGGCTATGGCATTGCAAAGCATGCTCGGCTTGATTTGTGATCCGGTTGCTGGACGGGTCGAAGTGCCGTGTCTTGGAAAGAATGTCATGGCTGCTAGTAACGCCCTTTCTTGTGCGAACATGGCATTGGCGGACTACGACCCGGTGATTCCACTAGACGAGGTAATCGAATCGGCCAAACGTGTTTCCGCACAGATGCCGCGTGAACTGCGCTGCACTTCTCTTGGCGGTCTCGCCATTACACCAACGTCAAAAGCCATTGAGGAAAGATTGACCGCGAAGAAAGCCGGATCATGCGGCACGCAATGTGGACACTGTCATTAAGGGTGAGCGTGGAGATCCTGATGCCGAGGTCGGTCGGCGTTTTACAACATAATAGGGTTAAGCTTGGCCTCTTTGAGTATTATGCAGAATTTTTTTGGCTATACTCTTGAGAGTCGAATATGCGGATGCAGTCTATCGTGCGATCAAGAGCATTTAGGTTTTATGCTAAGCTGCTAAGTAGTAAGAATAAAACATGAGACCCCCTAAAATGTTTCATTACGAGGATCGACCCATTTTACAAGCGCTTCGACAAAGACTGCGA
>VFKY01000319.1 GCA_009885275.1 Verrucomicrobiota bacterium
CATACAGCAACCCTACACTCCCATGAGGCTCCCGGTATTTGTGGCTAGGTTATCTCGGTTCGGTATCGACCGTTTTTTAAGACCGTTTGCCGATTCAGAATCGGATAGTGTCCCAACGCCACCAAGAATTGGACTGGCTCTCTCCTGCGGCAGTTCGAGAGGCCTTGCTCATATTGGGGTCATTCAAGTGCTTGAGGAGGAGAACATCCCTATCACCGCTATCATCGGTAGCAGCATGGGTGCCTATGTCGGAGCGCTTTGGGCTTCTGGCCTAAATGGCAAGCAACTGGAAGAACTGGCGGCAGAAATCAAAGATCGAAGAAGCCTTCGGCAACTGCTGGACCCCAATATCCCTCCTCTCACCGGATTCATCCAAGGCCACAAAGTACGCAAACTACTGGAACGCATCCTGGGAGATGTCACCATCGAACAACTCAAGCGGACCATGTATATCGTGGCATCCAATCTCGACACGGTGTCTGGCGAAATCCTGCCACCCTACACACCTGTGGCAGCGGCCATTCATGCTAGCTGTGCCATACCAGGCATCGTGTCACCGGTTTCACTCAATGGAAAGCGCTACATCGACGGTGGGGCATCGCAGCCTCTGCCGGTGAGTCTGCTCAAGCAACAGATGCAACTTGATGCCGTCATCGCCGTCAACGTCATGCCTACTTTGGATGACATCGCGACCTGTGATTTTAAATCGTATCCCTATCCTCCTGAGGCACCCAAAACACCTTGGAAACAATTACGAGCTGCGTTCAGTCGGAGCGTCAATCTCTTCGCTTACGGCAATGTTTTGGACACTTTTAAACGTTGCCTCACCAGTGCTCAATTGCGCCTGACAGCGGAGGAATGTGAGCGCGCGGATGTGGCGATACACCCCTTCTTTTGCAACGCAACTTGGTATGATTTTGAGCACTTTGACGAGCACATCAAAGCAGGACGCTCGGCCGCACAAGCTCAACTCCCCCTTCTTAGAGCTCTGCTTAACCCTTCAACACAGGCCTCAAAATCATGAAACTAAATCTCTCCTCTCCACGATGGGACAGTGGTTCCCGAGACTTCTGGCAGACATGGCAACTGCGTCATCTCCGAGAATATTTACAGCATCGCGTTCTGCCTTTCTCAGAACACTATCGCACCTTATTCAAGGAGCATCATATCAACGCCAGCGCTCTCCGTTCATGGGACGACTGGAGTCAGGTGCCTTTCACCAGCAAATCAGATCTCACGGTCACCAGCGACAAATTACGTGAGTTTGTGCTTCTGCCAGATCAACAACTTCTCAAACGTGAACCGCAGGTGATCTGGAACACGGTGTGGCATGGAGTAAGCAATACTCGAGAAAAACTCGAAGAGGAATTCCGCCCCCTTTTACTGACTAGCACGACAGGTCGCAGCAGCGCCCCTGTCCCGTTTCTTTATACCAAACATGATATTGGAAATTTAGAACTTAGTGGAAAGCGTTTGATGGAAGTAGGTCGTTCCGACAAGGGATACAAGCATGTGAACATGTTCCCCTACGCGCCACATCTGGCCTTCTGGCAATCACACTATGCGGGACTTGGCTTTGGTACTTTCATGATATCGACAGGCGGTGGTAAAACGATGGGCACCGAAGGTAATATCGCCCTGATCGATCGCATCAAGCCCGATGTCCTCATTGGCATGCCCACCTTTATTTATCACCTTCTCAGCCTGGCAATCGAAGAAAAAAAAGAATGGCCTAATCTGAAACGAATTGTTCTCGGTGGTGAAAAAACACCGCAGGGACTGCGCGCCAAATTACGCGAACTCTGCGCTAAATTAGGATCACCAAGTGTCTGCATCATCGGCACTTACGCCTTCACCGAAGCCAAGATGGCTTGGCCTGAGTGTCCTACATTACAAACGGAGGATACCAGTGGCTATCACCTCTCACCTGACCTCGGTATCGTGGAATTGATCAACCCAAAAACAGGCAATCCGGTCGCCGATGGCATGCCCGGTGAAATTGTTTTCACGCCCTTGAATGCCCGAGGCACGGTCGTGTTGCGCTATCGCACAGGCGATATTGCAGAAGGCGGTTTGACTTGGGATGCCTGCCCACACTGTGGTCGCCTGTGCCCAAGATTGCGGGGACCCATTTCAAGAGTGAGTGAAATTCGCACTCTGAAGCTAGATAAACTCAAGGGTACATTGGTCGACTTCAATGTCTTAGAGCATCTGCTCGATGATCTGCGTTCAGTGTCTGCATGGCAAATCGAACTGCGTAAGTTCCACGACGATCCATTAGAAGTTGATGAAGTCCTGCTTCATGTGGCGATGGAAAACGGTGCCGATGAAATGACCGTGCGAGAACAGATTGATCGTCGTTTCCACGAAGTTACCGAGATGACCCCCAACGCCGTGCTCTTCCACCATGTCAGTGAGCTTCGCGATATGCTAGGCGTGGGAAGACTGATCAAAGAAGAAAAGATTACGGATCACCGCCCCAAAGATGGTGCCTGCACCATCAGTGCCACCAGCAAAGTTTAGTAACGTTTAACGAGCAACCTCATGAAAACAAATTCACTCTTCATCGTCGCAGGTGTCCGCACCCCATTTTGCCGCGCGGGCACTTCACTCGCAGAGATGGATTCAGTGGAGTTAGGTCGTCTCGCCGTGAATGGCTTATTTGCACGGACAGGTCTGGATCCCGCCCTTGTCGATGAAACCTTCTTTGGTTGTGTCGCCCAGCCAGCTAACGCCGCAAACATGGCTCGAGTGATCGCGCTACGTGCTGGTGTCCCCAAGGAAAAACCTGCCATGACTGTGCAGCGCAACTGCGCTTCGGGCATGGAAGCTGTCACCACCGCTCAGGATAAACTTTCAGCCCAACACGGGGAGGTTTTTCTTGTTGGGGGCGGTGAAAGCATGTCGCAAATGCCGCTATTGTTTCGACATGAAGCCGCCATCAAGTTTGCCATGCTGTCACGCGCCAAAGGTTTCATGGGCAAAGCAGGTGCCATGGCTGCATTTCGCGCCCAGGATTTTGCGCCATTGATTGCCCTAAAAATGGGACTTACCGATCCTGTCGCCGCTTTAAATATGGGTGAGACCGCAGAAATACTGGCGCGTGAATTTCAAATTTCCCGTGAAGAACAGGATACATTTGCCCTTCGCTCGCATCAACTTGCTTCCTCAAGTCGGGAAATGCTTCATGAGGAAATCATTCCTGTCTATGCGGGCAGTAAAGATGTCAAAGCCATCACCGAAGATAATGGTATTCGTAAGGATATCAGCCTAGAAAAGCTCGCCTCTCTTCCCTCCATTTTTGATCTTCTCACAGGGTCGGTCACCGCAGGCAATGCATCTCAGATCACTGATGGCGCAGTGGCGCTGCTAACTTGCAGTGAAGCAAAGGTAAGCACTCTCGGATTAAAGCCGCTTGGACGTGTGGTAAGTTACGCCTATACAGGCTGCGATCCCGAGCGCATGGGACTTGGTCCCGTCAAAGCCATCGAGCTTGCTCTTAAGCGCGCTGGCTGGAAGTTGCAGGATGTGGATATCATTGAGATCAATGAAGCTTTTGCCACACAGGTTCTTGCGGTTTTAAAATGCCTTAAAGATCGTGTTTATGCCGACCGTGCTGGACTGGAAGCACCACTGGGTGAGATTGATTTATCCACTCTCAATCGTCAGGGCGGATCCATTGCTCTTGGACATCCCGTAGGAGCCAGTGGAGCACGTCTCATTCTTACCGCACTGCAACAGTTGCACCACACTCACAAGAAGCGCGCACTCGTCAGCCTTTGCATTGGTGGTGGACAAGGCGGCGCCGTCTGTCTGGAGACTCTATAATTTTAGACCTAAACACCAACCCTATAATCCCATGGACTTGCTCGTTCTAGACCCTACTCAAGACCCTGATCAAGATGGCCACATCTCTCAGGTAACTCACTCCCATGTGACCCCCGTTTCGCCTCCCTGTTTTCGCAAAGAGGTCGATTCAGATGGGATTTGCTGGTTAACTTTCGATACCCCCAATGCCAGCGCTAATGTCTGGAACTTTGCCACGCTCGAAGAATTTGATCGCCACATCGAAGAACTCCATCGCGATCATGAAGTCTGCGCACTCATTATCCGAGGCTCCAAAGAGAAAGTCTTCATTGCCGGAGCTGATTTAAAAATGGTGCAAACGCTGCCTTCTGAAGAGTTGTACGAATTACTGGCGCTGGGACAGGATGTGTTCACGCATCTGGAATCTCTGCGCATCCCAAAAATTGCCGCCATTCATGGAACATGCGTGGGTGGTGGATTCGAAATGGCACTCGCTTGTGACTATCGCGTTGCCAGCAAGTGCGATAGCACTCGGATCGGATTACCAGAAACACAGTTGGGACTTATCCCAGCGTGGGGCGGCAGCACCCGTCTTCCCCGGCTCATTGGATTACCCAAAGCTCTCGATTTGATTATCCGAGGAAAGATCATGACCGCTGATCAAGCCAAGCGACAAGGATTAGTGCATGAAGTGGTGCCTGAAGAACACTTGATGTCGTTTGCTAAAAAGATGGCTTTAAAGCCCATGCGCATCAACGCTCATCATTTTCATTTCACTCAAGTCTGGCCCATTCCTCAATGGTTGAGATATCACGCCAAGTCATTACTCACAAGCAAACACTCCTGGATGAAAGAGGTACAAGCCTCGCCGCTAATAGCCATCGACGTCATCACGCACGGGGCATCGAAAAGCATCGAAGAATCACTCTTATTGGAGCAGGGAGCCATACGTAAACTTGCAGACTCAGGCATGACCAAGAGCCTGATCGAAACCTTTCTCCGCAAAGAGAACGCTTCAAAAAAACTACCTGCACCCTATATCCATGTAAAGCCACGCTCCATCACTCATGTCGCGGTGATCGGCGCTGGCGTGATGGGTTCCGGAATTGCCTATGCCTTGGCCTGCAAAGGAACACGTGTGTTGCTTTGCGATACCTCTCCCGATTTCATCGCCCGTGGTGTCGACCGGATCAATCAACTGTTTCAAGCGGGCGTCAAAAATCATGTCCTAACTCGCAAGCAGGCTCGTGAATCGAAAGATCGCATCACGTTCACCAGTGAGTCCGTGCCCATGAAGCGAATGGACATGGTAATTGAAGCAATCGTTGAAGAGATGTCAGTCAAGAAGCAACTGTTCGCCGATCTCGCCATGCGTTGTCGTGATGACACCATTCTTGCGACCAATACCTCCGCGCTCTCGGTCATGGAGATAGCCAAAGCGGTGCCTTATCCGGAACGAGTCGTAGGGTTACACTTTTTCAATCCCGCGCATCTCATGCCCTTGGTTGAAGTAGTGCAATTAGAAAAAACTTTGCCCGAAGTGGTGACGACCATGATGCGCTTCGTGCAAAGTATGGGTAAGACACCTATCCTCGTAAGAGATGCTCCCGGCTTTATCGTTAATCGCATCCTTGTACCCTATCTGTTGGGAGCTGTGAAACTTGCCGTGGATATGCGTGACCCCTGGATGATCGATGATGCGATGACCGAATTTGGAATGCCCATGGGCCCCTTGCGTCTACTCGATGAAGTGGGATTTGATGTCGCTCTGCATGTGGAGAAAACTTTGCGCAACGCTTTTGGCGATCGTGTTCCTCAGTGTTCATTGCTTTCTGAGATGATGGCGCACGGCATGCTGGGCCGCAAAAACGACCGGGGTTTTTACTCTGCTTTTCAAAGTAAAAACGGGGAGCAACCCAATCCAGAAGTGCTGACCTTTCTCCAACCGAAAGTAGGCTCGCTAACCAAAGCGCAAATCATCGATCAACTGCAGGGCTTGATGCAAGATGAAGCACAACGCTGCCTCGATGACAAAGTGGCCGCGAGTGCCAGTGACATCGAACTCGCCATGACTCTCGGCGCCGGGTATCCCCCTTTCCGTCATTTATTTCCGCATCAAACTTAGTTCACCACAAAGACCATGAAAACAAACATTGAAACCACAGAGGAACCGAAGGCAGTGCTCGACACGTCCAAAATGTCAGCAGGACAACGCGCCGCATTGGAGATGACGGAGGCAGCGCGGGATGATCGCTCTCGCAACGTCGGCTTTGCCGCATCGCTCTTTGATGGCAGCCCTGAACTCTCACTTCTACTTCCCTTTCCTGCACAATCGATTGAAGACAGAGATCAAGGTGATGCTTTCCTCACGCGATTGAAGGTGTTTCTCGATGAACACGTCGATCCTGATGCCATTGATCGTGATGGCGAGGTCCCCGATGAGGTGCTGGATGGTCTGCGCAAACTTGGGGCGTTTGGCATCAAAATTCCCACGAAATATGGTGGTCTTGGCTTATCTCAAACGAACTACTCACGCGCTGCAATGTTGCTCGGTGGTTACTGCGCGAATCTCACCGCCATGCTCTCCGCGCACCAATCCATCGGGGTGCCCCAACCACTTCTCATGTTTGGAACTGATGAGCAAAGATTACGTTTCCTGCCGCGCTGCGCTGCGGGTGAGATCAGTGCGTTTGCATTGACCGAACCTGATGTCGGTTCCGATCCTGCTCGCATAAAAACCACAGCGACACTCTCCGAGGATGGAAATCATTATCTCATCAACGGTGAAAAACTCTGGTGCACCAATGGCACGAAAGCAGGCATACTTGTCGTGATGGCGAAGACCCCCACGGCAAAGCATCCCAATGCTACCACGGCCTTTATCGTTGAGATGAACATGCCGGGTGTAGAGGTGGTGCGCCGTTGTCATTTCATGGGACTCCGTGCGCTTTACAATGGCGTCATTCGTTTTCGTGATGTGCGGGTGCCAAAAGCAAACATCATCGG
>VFKY01000005.1 GCA_009885275.1 Verrucomicrobiota bacterium
CCCGATTGATACTGAGGCAACCCCCGCACGCTAAAAATAATTCCAATCCCAAAAATTAGTATCACGGTTGCAATGCCAGCTAAGCGATGATTTACGGGAAATACTGATGTCGTAACGCGTTCCCGGTGGACCTGATTTTTCTTTGCGACAATGATTGGCACAAGACCAAGCATGACTACTAATCCGACAATAACGCCAATAGCAACGAGTACCCCAAGATCGGCGAGGCCGGGTAATCCACAGAACGACAGTGAAAGAAACACGGCTGAGGTTGTGCTCGCCCCAGCAATAATCCCAGGCATCGCCCGACGTCTTAACTCCACGGTTTTCAAGTGTGGCTCATCCATAGAATCTTGAAGGATAAGTACGGCGTAATCGACCACGATACCCAAGACAATGGCCGCGAATCCAAAGCTCATGATGGATACTCTACCCAGTAACAAGCCGGATAATGCCAATGTCAGCAAAAGGATAAGCGCCAGAAGTAACTGAATCCAAAACATCGGTTTCAGACGTCGAAACATTATCCAGAACAATATCGTAATGAGTATTTCCGTGATACCTATCGTGCTTCTCATGTCACGCTCTATACCTGCTCCTGTTTCTGCGAGAAATGCGGGTTCACCAGTGAAATGGAATATCACATCCTTCCTGTTGGCATTCTCAGAGCGCCATAATTCAATTTCAGATCGAATCTGAGACAACCATACCCCGGCTTCCTTGTAGCCCGTAATTTTTTTACTGGGCGCGACGAACATGAGCCGGAAAGTTCCGTCTGCTGATGCGACATCAAATCCAGAATCCTGCATGGATCCCAATGCATCTGAATCAAGACACTCCAGTAAACCAAGGGGATCGTATGACCAACGTTGTACGACCGCTGGATCAGGTGATGAAGCTAGTATATCGATGACTCGATTCAAGTGCGCCGTGATTTGTCCCTTGTCGAGATTCTGGCGCAGTAATGAAATTTTATCGGGTGCAGCATTCATCACGGCCCACGCTAAAAGAGCCCCAGCAGAGTCCGCATTTTCTAATGTGCCTGATGACTGGACCTCACGAACAAATGACAATTTCTTTAAGCGTTCACTGAGCGAAGCAACCGAAGTTTGCGCGATGGTTGAATCCGGTGCTTCCAGTCCGATCAGTAATTCATCCCCGCCCGTAAAGGCATCCCGTAAATGCCGCAACCCTTGCACCTCAGGCCATGATGTAGGCAGGGTTGTAAGGATATCAGCATCCAAGCGCAATCGATTGAGTCCAACCACCACGAGTGCGGCGAAAATCACAAACAAGATGATACTCCTGAACCTAGACATTCATGAACCATAGACAGCGATATGAAGTCGTACAACCTTCCAAGCAAAATTTGACTAACCCGACAGGCACAAGCTATATCAATGCATGCCTTTGACCACGCCCGCTATAGCTGACGAGCCAAAATTCAAAATTCTATTTGGTGCCACAGCACTACAATTGTCAGCAACCTCTAACTCCTGCTCCCTGCATCTCCCAATGCCCGTTTTGCATGGGCGACTTCAAGAGTCCTGGCACTGCCGAGAAGGCAATCCTGTCTGGGAAAACGAAATGCTTTTAATGGAATCAGGCAACCAGTTGTTTGGCGCCATTATCATCCACACTCCGGAAAGACTGGAAAAGACGATTAACGCTGTGTACTCCCAAGTTTTGCAAGCCTGCTCTCTGAGACAAATGCATCTACACCGTGTTTGGAACTATGTTCCACGTATTAATGAAAGTGATCATGAACTTGAGCGCTACCGCCAGTTTAATATCGGACGCTGGATGGCTTTCGAAAATCATTTCGGACGAGACCTCAGGGCACATATGCCTGCGGCATCAGCCGTAGGAGTTACCGGTGATCATGCCATCATATTTTTCATCGCTGGGAAAACAATGCCCGTTTACCTTGAAAACCCATCGCAAGTGCCTGCTTACCACTATCCCAATGAGTATGGCCCCAAACCACCCAGTTTTGCACGCGGACTATTGGTCCAAGACCCCAATGTATTGATTGGTTACCTAAGTGGCACTGCCAGCATCGAAGGACATCAGAGCATTGGTGAGGGTGACTGGCACAGACAGTTCCGCACAACCATTCACAATATGGAAATTATGATGGAACGCATGGGCATGACCGAAGCCTTGCGCGGTAAATCACATGCGGCAAAAGCCGGTATTCAGATACGTGATTTCAAATGCTATCTGCGGCATCCTGAGGCCGCCCCAATGATTCAAGAATGGCTCATGGAGGAGTTCGATATCCATGAATCCCAGATTACCCTCCTTCAAGCTGATATCTGCCGCGCTGAGCTGGATATAGAAATTGAGGCTATTTTGACAAAATGTTCCAAATATACAGGCTAAACACGTCCTGTTTGGCTAAAAAAATCGCATTCAACCCAAAACGTCTTGCCCAGCAAGCCACTATCCCCTTAATCTACTTAAGTCTCAGGTAATTAAGCGCGTGGTGTATTATTCAAAGAACAAAAAAATGATCTGGCTGCTCTACAAATGGAGCATCTGTGGCTTTATCTGTGCATTTCTTACCATTCTGACAAATCACACCACTGCAGCGCAGGTACCTCAGGCTGATTTGAGCTTAATAAAGACTCAATTGCGCAAAGACTTATTACAAGCTCTTCTCCCCGAGAAAAAACAGCACCGCGATGCCTTGTTGGCACTCGAACAGAAATACGCTGCCGCCACAAACTATACAGGTGCGATCCGAGCTCGTGATGAAAGATTTGCCTTAGAAAAAGAAATCGCTTCGATTGAGAAAGAGATTCCCATTCTAAACTCAATGGCCATCGCCTTAACGAGTCGTAATGCCCCCGATCGATTAGAGATGCGCTTGTCTGAAGCTACCATTCGTGGAGTTCAACTTGATGCCAAAGACAACTTTTTAAGCGGTTGGGAAAAAGATCAGGCATCCGCCACATGGAAACTTCCTGACCTTCCTGCTGGCGGATATGAAATCATACTTCGCTATACCGCAGAGAGCGGTAGTGTTCAAATCAAGGAGAGTTATTATTCACTCAAGGGTAAACTCACCGCTACCAAAGAAGGACCTATTGAGAGTAAAATTGGCACCCTTAAAATTAAAGACGGAAGAGGAGTGATTACATTAACCTCAGATAACCCGCAACAAAGTGGCAGCTTACGCGTTTACTCACTAGTACTCGTTCCCGCCATTCGCTAAAGCCCCTCCCCTGAAAAATCCCGGTGAAACTCTTGGCCACATTTTCCTACGGTATGATTTGCATGCTCGCAGCGACATCAAATGCGCAGAATGCGGTTGCCGTAAATAGCTCAATCAAAGAACCTGACGAGCTAACCCAAATGCGTAAGAGTTTTGCCACTCGTGCATTGCAAAGCGCCAACACACTTGCTGAACAGTATTCAACGGCATTAATCACCGTCATGAAGGAGACAGGTGGATCAGGAGATTATGAACAAGCTTCTGCTGCTCAAAAAAAGCACGAAGAACTTGCTGGGCTTTACAGTAGAATTTTAAATGCAAATAAATTATCCAATATCATTATTCTCAAACCTTCTGATGCGCGTGTCAGCGGTGGTGTTAATTATGATCGAAACATAGGGGCATTGGTGAACTGGAAAAACGTTGGGGCAGCAGCTAATTGGGATGTCACTAAAATTATTGCAGGTAACTATGACATCAGTGTCATCTACTCCGTGGCAGACTATGGAGAGACACTGACCCGCAACGCCACGGTACTAAGTCGCATTGACCCTGCGACAGGAGGACAGTTTGAGTTTTACGAGGACACCAATCTAGCCGCAGCACCTGTAAAACATACACTTGGACAAGTAAGCAGCACCGAAGGCTGGGATAGGTTTGTCTCCATGAATTTACCGCCCATCCAATTATCCCGTAGCAGTGCTCGTTTTGTCATAAAAGTCACACAAACTCGAGGTGAAGGTGGCGTCATGTACCTCAAAGAAATTCGGTTGACCCCAACGAAACCAGCAAATTCCGAACAAAGCACTCCATCAGACCCTGCCGTGGTTGATGGTGAAGCTCCCAAAGATGATCTTAATAAAATCAAAGTTGCTTATCAAACACGAGTGAAAGATGTGGTTTCACCAGTGCTCACCGCCTATACGAACAAACTTAAATCCCTTGTCAGCATTGCAGATGCCAAAAAAGATGTGGAACTCACCGAAAGTGTAAACACAGAAATTACCCGCACTCAATATCTGTTAGAAAATCCTGAGACAGCAGTTAGCATCATTGCAAAAGCATCTAACAACACGCAATCCTGGGGGATTGAAGAATGGAAGAATGTTCTTTATAAGCCCAGTCCTAAGAACGGTGGGGATCGCTTTCTAGTGACGTATGATGGTCGCGATATCCCAGTGAAACTGATCTCGGTAACCGCTCCCTACACCACTGAAAACATCAAGGAACACGCCCACTACTTTGGCATCTCAGAAGAAGACACGATCACACTGGCCAACAGAAGTAAGGATTTCACGGAAGCTTTCCTCCAAAGCAAACCTTTTCGAATTTACACCAAGGGCAAAATAGATGTCGATGGATTGCTACCCGTATATATATATCCCGATGGTGTGGGTGACTACGCGGGCGTTCTAGTCGATAATGGACTGGCAGCCATTACCTCCCTCAAGACAAAAAGTAATGATGGTAAGGCGGAGTACAATATCATTGCCCTGAAAGAACGTGAAACAGAGGCAAAGGCTAGGCCAATACCTCCTGGCGCATGGGCCATGACTCTTGAGACACCCCCTGGAAAAAAATAGCCATGCCACTCTCGCGCCTGTCTTCTATCTCTCTTTGCCTGCTTCTAATAATGGAAGCATTTAATGCTTTCGCCCAAACACCGGCACCGGCACCAGCACCGACACCGGCACCGGCACCGGCAGCCACAAGATTAGAGCAACTCGATAGTACATATCTCTTCAATTTGCGTAAATTCCATGGTCCTGTATTGCTCGACTACCAACACGAACTTGAACGGCTAAAACAACAATTGATCGCGCGCAATCGTCCTGATGACGCCAAATATGTGGATGCAGAGATTGAGTATGTTAAAACTCTCAGCACCACGACTGGAATTCTACCTTACACCTCACTGATCCCACCTCCTCCTGCACCACTAGATGCAGCGACCTTAGATCCGAGACCTCGACAAAAGATTATACCGGAAGCAGCGCTTAGCTTAAATGCTATAGAAGTCAGCAAAAGCAGTTTCCCCATGAACGACAAGAGTCAGGGACTCCCGATGGGTTCTGCTGAGTGGATAGTTAAAAGTTTACCAGTTGGTAATTACGATGTTGTGATGCTTTTTTCATGTAAAACACTTGAGAAACCCGAGGTGATTTCATTACAATTTGCTGGAAAAGAATTCAAAGCTCCCGTGCCAATAGAACGCGCTACTGGTTCAGATACCGACTTTAGACCTTATAGAATTGCAAAAATCGTTATCGACCAAGCGGTCTCTGATGGGACATTTTCCATCCAAGGTGAAACGCCAACCACACCTCACATTTCCATCCGCAGCATCTTTTTTATAAGAAGAGAATAAGACTGCCTCAAGTAAACAAAAGCTTCCCCATCAGAAGTGCGGTGCCCATGCCCACGACATCGGCGATTAATCCCACCGCTACCGCGTGTCGACTCTTCCGTATAGCCACACTGCCAAAATATACAGCCAGCACATAGAAGGTGGTCTCGGTCGAACCATACATGGTGGCTGCCGTGTAGCGAAGGTAATCAGTTGAACTCGGATTAAGAATGATTTCATTCAAAATCCCCGAGGAACCTGATCCACTTAATGGCCTCATGATTGCCAGAGGGAGTAATTCCACTGGCATCTGAATGATGTCGAGCAATGGACGCAAGGCGTATTCCAAAAAGAGGATGGCACCCGAATCACGAAAAATGGTCAACCCTGTCAGCATGATTACCAAAAAAGGCATGATCCGCGTCGCCACACCAAACCCCTCCTTCGCACCTTCCACCATTTCTTCATAAACGGGCACGCCTAACGCCAGTCCCCATAGCACTGTAAGAAGTAACACCAGAGGTATGGCTAAAACTGATATCTTCATCAATCCATCACGGATTAAATTAGGCTTTTTAATTTCCGAGGACTCAATCGCCACTACTGTTTCTGAAGTCTGATTCTTGATCTCGACTTTTCTCTGCTCAGTCATCTGTTTCCTGCTAGCTGCAGTATCGAGTAAGGTCTGCAATCCAGTGCTTTTTAGAAAAGTTTCCCGGTGTTCTGGCGCAAACTCGAACCATGCACCCATGGCAAACCCTAATGCAGCAAGGACAATCACCACTTTTCGAAACAAGGTAAGTCTAAACATTTTCGCCGAGGGCCCCTCGGAGATAGAGGATGAATTCACTTCAACATCATCTGGCATTGACCTAAACATGGACATCCCTTGTAATAACTTCACGGCTAATATCGCCACCAATGTTGCACAAGTCGTAGCGATCAGAGTCGGGGCTATGACTGAATAGGGGTTCTTAATACCGCCTGCATTGAGGTAATTGATTGCGCCCATCGGAATCAGCGTGAACCCAGCTGTATTCATGGCCAAAAACATACACATAGCATTGCTCGCTGTTTGCTTGTTAGGATTCAACTCCTGCAAATGCCCCATCGCTTTGAGTCCCAGAGGCGTGGCACTGTTTCCCAACCCAAGCATGTTCGCCGCGATATTCATCGTCATCGCGCCCATTGCCGGATGGTTAAGCGGCACCTCTGGAAACAATCTCTTCAAGATAGGAGACAACAACTTTGCAATGAATTCCATCAGGCCTGATTTCTCCATCACTCGTAATATCCCAAGCCAAAGCATCATCGTTCCAGCCAACGGTAAGGCAATATCCAAAACCACGGTTTTACAAACATCAAAAACAGAGCTCACTACAATACCTAGTCGACCGAAAACCGCTCCAGCGACAAGACCTGTGAGAAGAAGAAACGACCAGACGTAATTTAGCATGCTGTGCGATTGAAGACGTAAACGGCCAAGACGCAAGGAACTTGTCCATGATATCTATTCTCTTCCTCTGCACTTCGTGCTTCACTTTCTCCCCAACAAGCGTAAACAAAGCTGTATATAACTCTCATGCCATCGCCCTCACAAGAACTGAGCCACCCCATCAAGGTCGTATGTCATCGCACCGGATTAAGCGCTCATGTCATTCGCGTATGGGAGAGACGTTACGGGTTAATCTGCTGCCAGCGTACCGACTCTAATCGTCGACTCTACTCTGACGAAGAGATTGAGCGCCTGCGCCTTCTCAAGGTGCTTACCGATTGTGGTCATCGCATCAGTCAAATATCACGTCTCTGTCTTGATGAGCTATATGTTCTAAATAAAAAAGCTCATCCGAAAACAGAAACAGAACCCCAGTCACTCATCTTTACCCACGAAAATGAAGAAGAGTGCCTCGCAAGATGCCTAGAGGCAGTGGCCCTTCTCGATGTTCCCGTACTGAGTGATTTGCTCGAGGGCGCACGCTTGCGTTATGGTCAACGCACCACCTTGCTGCGCATCGTCGCCCCACTTGTCTATGAAGTTGGGGAAGCTTGGAGAAAGGGAGAACTCCGCGTGTCTCACGAGCACCTTGCCACCAGTGTTATTCGTGATTTCCTCGCCATTGGTGCCAGAAGTTATCAGAAGCATGCTAATGCCCCTGAATTAATGGTCGCCACACCAGCAGGGCAGGTTCATGAAGTGGGAGCACTCCTTGTCACCGCTATTGCCCGTGACCTTGGATGGCAGGTTATCTATCTCGGCCCCTCCCTTCCCTCTGAAGAAATCGCCGCCTGCGCTCAAGCTCGAAAAGTTCGCGCTGTTGCGCTCAGCGTGGTCTATCCATCCGATGACCCCAAAATTCCCGAAGAACTGTCCAACCTGCGCTGCCTCCTTCCCTCTCAGATAGCCATGCTCCTCGGTGGGCGCGCTGCTTATGGCTACTATCAAGCTCTGCGTGTACCTGATGTACAATTGATCAACGGACTTGCTGACCTTGAAGCGGCCCTCGAAAAACTCTCAAAACCCATTGCAGTCACTTCATGAACCAATTATCCCAAAAAACACGACTGCTTTTTGTCTGCCTCGGCAATATTTGTCGTTCCCCTGCTGCCGATGGAGTGATGCAACATTTTTTAAAGCGCGAAGGTTTGGATCAAAATGTCCTCGTGGACTCTGCTGGCACCGCCGACTATCACGTCAACAGTCTTCCTGATAAACGTATGCGCCAGTGTGGCTTAAAACGAGGATTCACACTGGATCATCGTGGAAAGCATTTTAAGAAAGAAGACTTCGATAACTTCGATCTTATCCTCGTGATGGATAAGGATAATTTACGGCAGGTGCAACTTCTTGATCCACAACGCGAATTCAAAGATAAAGTAAGGTTCTTCACCGAATTCTGCACTCAACATCAGCTAAACGAAGTGCCTGATCCCTATACCGGTGATGAGTCAGATTTTGAATATGTGCTCGATCTCATGGAAGACGGCTGCAACGAACTGGTACGTCGTATCAAGGACGGCACCCTACTAAAAAGCAACTA